>JAJBTR010000181.1 GCA_020860745.1 Lachnospiraceae bacterium
CGGGGTAATTGCCCGTAAAAGGCAGCCCGGCTCCGGAAAATCCGGAATACTTCTCACATAATCTTCTACGCTTTTCATCTTATTTCTCCTCTGTATCTTTTGTTAAGTCATTACCTTATTGCGGACAAAAGCCCTTAATATGTAATAATACCTGTGGATCCTGGTATTTACATAAAATAATACATTTCACTCATCGTGCTGACGCCCAGCAATATAAATACCACGACAATAAGCACAATCACCACGATATATATGGCCAGCGAAACAATGCCCAGGATTTTTCCCACTCTCGCCATGGTGTTCACTCCGGTATCGCGAATGGATTTATTTCCAAATACGATCGCCAGAATTGCTCCGATAATCGGTATCACAAAAAAGCTGACGATACCCAGAACAAGGGACGCAATCGCATATCCATCCGGTCCCTGCTTTGCCGGGGGCTGATAATAAGGATCATATTGATTTCCCGGTCCATTCGGGTTGTAGGAACCTGGGCCGCCGGTGGGTTGGCCGCCGTTCACCGGCTGACCGCAAACCGGGCAAAAGGAAGTCGTCGGTTCCAACTCTTTTCCGCAGTTTCTACAGTACATAAATTTCCTCCTGTGTTCACAAATGGCTTATTCCAACATGGCCGCCGAAGCAACCGGTGCCATTACAGATTTTACCATAAAACAGATAGAATGCAAAGAACTTTGTCTGCAATGATCCGAAAATCCAACCTGCAAATAGCAGGATGAAGTGTCTGGCGTGGTTTACGGATTGTTCCTCATTCCAGTAAATTTCCCTCGCTGTCAAAAGACACACTGCCGAGAGCGGAGGAATACTCATTGACCAGGCTGATAATATTCTGCTTCGTGTCGCCGGAGGCCACCGTCGGCTGATAATCGTTGTAACTGCTGGCCGTACTCAGGCGGCACGGGATAATCTCCGCATCAATTGCATCCGTCTGCACCTCACCATCCACGATGGTAAAAGTCTGCTGATATATCATGGTATTTTTGTCAGAAGGATTTTTATTCCCGCCAAAGCAGAAATTTCCCAGGCTGTAGCAGATGACCTTTCCCTCATAAACTTCCACGCCCTGCAGCACATGAGGGTGGTTGCCGATGATCAGATCCGCCCCCGCATCGATCAGCGTGTGCGCCGTAGTCTGCTGATAATCATTGGGATAGTAATCCTTCTCAATTCCCCAGTGGCAGCAGGCGATAACCACTTCCGCGCCTTCCTCGCGAAGCTCCGCAATCTGGCTCTGCATATTTTCCAGCTTTTCCTCGGACTGTGAGAGCAGGCTGGCGGAGACAATCCCCACCTTCACACCGTCCTCCGTCGTATACATCCCGCTCTGTTCGGAATAAGCGTAGGCAATGCCCGCCTCCTCCAGCACGGATTTGGTCTCCTGAAAGCCTTCCTCCCCATAGTCATAAGTATGATTATTTCCCATGGAACATGCCTCCACCGAGCTGCCGGTCATAATCCCCACATACTCCGGCGAACCCTTGAGGTTGAAGGTTTTTTCCACGCGCTCTGTAGCGGTAGACAGAACACATTCCAGGTTGATGATGGTCATGTCGTCCGCTTCAAAGATATCACGCACGCCGTTAAAAAAATAATCCTCCCCGTAGGAATCGTAGTACGCGTTGAACGAACCGTCATAGCTCTGATCCTGAGTCACGCCCAGCGTGCAGTCACCGGTGGCGGTGATCGTCAGCGTCTTTGTCTCGCTCTCATGCACATCCTCAATGCTTCCGGTGATAGCGGTACCGTCGGTTGTTCCGGAAGCATCCCCCTCCGTTTCCGACTCCGCCGAACTGTCTGCATCCCCGCTCATCGACACAGCCCCGGCTGTTCCCTCATCGGCCGCTGCGGAACCCTCAGCCGTGCCGGACTGATCTTTTCCGCATCCGGCAAACAGCAGCATAACGGCCAGACCCGACACCAGAATACATGAAAGAACTCTTTTTCTCATTCGTTGCTTCCCCCTTTTCTTACGTATGATATATTTATCTAAAAGCAATACCGTATCGTTTGCAACAAATCTGTCCGCCAGGCACTTCGCGCGAACGGTTGCGCAGCAAAATCTTCCTATCCGCGAGCTGCGGGTCTGCCCCCGGGTACATCCCCACGGAGTGTTTTTTGTTTCATAGGAAAGCCAACACTTTAGCACTTTACAAAAACAAGGTCTTTCCTATGAAACGAAAAATCTCCTGACCATGGATTATTAATTCCCGAAATCATAATCGAAACAAAGGATACTTTGCGGTACATCACCGTTACGCTTCTGCCTGCCGCTTCTCCAGAATAAAGAGATAAGTACCGCTCTTTTCCAGAATGCAGTATTCTTTCAGTAGGCGGAACTGTCCCGTAATCCGCAGATACTTTTTCACCAGCCCCATCTCCCCGGAGTAACAGAAAATCCGCCCGTGTTCTGCGAGAAGCTGCGCCGATTTTTCAAAAAAACGGCGGTACAGCGTGTCCGTCTCTTCCCGGCTGACGAAGTCCGCCGGCATATCCGTGATAATCTCATCAAACAGATACTCATGGGTAAAATCAAAGAAATCCCGATTGATGTAATTGACCGGCATGCCGGTGAGCTGTGTGTTCGCGCGGGCCTTCTGTGTTGCCTCACCAAAAATATCAATCCCGTAAGCGCTTCGAACCGGGCCGGCAAACCTGCGTTCCAGCAGCAACGTACCCACGCCGCAGAACGGATCCAGGACCTGTGCATACTCCGCCAGATACGGCTTCGCCAGCGCCAGAATTCCGGCCGCAATGGCCGGACGCATCCCCGCCGCCACATGATATTTCCGGTAACGGAACCGGTGATCCGGCAGTGTAAATAATTTCAAATAAGGCGTGACTCCGCCTTCCCTGTTTACCACCAGACGGATTTCCGCCTCATAATGGGAGACAGAATTCACAAGCCTCCCCGCAAAAGCAGTCTCGATGGCCGCCGCCGTTTTCTTCGCAAACCTGCTCTGCTCCTCCCGCGGCATCGTACCGGCAATTCCGACGCGGAAATAAAACGGGGCATCGAACTGGTGATTTTCTGCCAGAATTACGGAAAGATCAGATTCCCGCAATGCCTGTGCAATCGCCTCCGGGCGGGCAGGTATCCCCTTTTTACACTGCAGCACAAAAAGCATTTCCTGCCAGAGCCGATTAGTCAGAACGAGATTCATATCGCCGACCGTAGTGCTGACGCCGCCTTTCAGCAGCTTTTTGGGGAAAGGCAGCTCCGCCGCCAGTGCGTCCCGGAATGCGGGAAGCGTCGTCAATATCACTGCGTTCGCCCTGTAATAGCCGGAAAACATATGCTTATGCAATCCTTCTTTTTTTAAGATCAGCTCCTGCAGCGCCGCAATCTCCTCGCGCACATGCTTTTTCTCATTCTCCGGTGCGTCACAGGCGCGCAGCTGCTCCAGTCTCCGATGAAAATCAGGCAGATACTCCCCGCAGTCCAGACCGACCAGAGCGGACAGATACTCCGGGCGGACAAAAAGCGTATCCTCTGCCTCGTAAGCATCCATCAGCACATCCACTGACTCCGGCACCCGCAGGATACCCAGGATAGCAGCCGCATTTTTCCTTACTTTCGGGTCTTCCTCCGCCAGACACTTCATAATTCTGTCGTAATTATTTCCGCAGACTTCACGAAACTCACGCTGTCCGGCGTCCTCTTTCAGCTGCTTTTTTAATTCAATCAGGTTCGCGCGCAGATTCCTGCCCGCACAGATATTTTCATAAATTTCTCTCAAAATGTCCCCTTTCGCGCCGACGCGGCGTGTCTGTCTATTTGCATTCCGCTGCACGGCTTGTCACTTGCGCTCATAATATCATGTGCAAAAACGGCACATGATCGCATTTCGCCGCTCGTCAATCGTGCAAGCACGTTGACTCGCTTGCGCTCATTATATCGTGAACTCCGCAAATCAAATCATAAAAATCAGCATAATGTTTTATTCTTTTCATATGAATGGTGGTGAAAGGAATACGAGCAATGTCTTTCACCAAAAACATAATAATTGCCCCGGATAATTCTGAAAAGGAACGGAGAAACGCCTATGCCTGCTTTCGCAAAGACAAAACATCCCTCACATATTGTTTTCATGCATATCATTCTGTTTTGCGGTCTGTTCCTGACCGGCATTTTTCTTGCCAGCCTGCGATATACGGATGAGACGTTCTGGCTGGGATATCAGATGGAGAATGCCTGTCGGATGCTGAGTGTACGTGACCGGACATGGCCGGATTTTTTCCTTTGGATTCTCAAAAACCGTTTTCCGATCTGGGTTATACTCTGCATCAGCGGATATTTCCGCAGGGGAAATCTCATCCTGTCAGCATTTACCGGCTGGACAGGGCTTTCCATGGGATTTCTCTTTGCCGCCCTGGCCGGTCGATTTTTCCTCCGGGGCATTCTCATGGATGCTGCCATTCTGCTTCCGCAGGATCTGGCATATCTTCCGGCGTACATTCTGCTGATCAAAAATAAGGTAAAACGGGAACCAGCCTATCTCATCAAAGCTCTGCTGCTGTCAGAAATTTTCCTTGCAGGAGCAATGGGTGAATATTTTATAAACCCATGGATTCTACAGAAAATATACGGTCTGGTAAATCTGCTGCCCTGAAAGTTTCTGTTTCACCGGAATCTGTCTCACGCATGCAGTCTTTTCGGGATATCATAGAACCCTGCATCGTTCTTCTGTTTACTAACCTTTTACCGCTTCATCGCTTCTTTGCTCTGCCACATATTTCCCGTAATATGCCATGATCGCTGCCACGGTCTTGGAGTCCTGAATCTTCTGCGCAAAAACCATACTCTTAAGTTCCTCAATCGTGTAGCTCTCGATCTCCACAAACTCATCCTCATCCAGATGACGGTCCGTCTTTGTCAGATCTGTCGCAAGATAAATCTCGATCACCTCATTGCAAAACGCCACCGTCGTCGCCACCGTAATCAGCAGCTCCATCCTTCCCGCGCGGTATCCGGTCTCCTCCTCCAGCTCCCGTGCGGCACAGTCGATGGGCCGCTCCTTTAAGGCATCCCTCGCACCCGCCGGAATCTCCAGCGTCTCCCGCTCCAGCGCATTGCGGTGTTGCCGCACCATCAGAATCTTCCCGTCATCCGTAACCGGAAGCACGGCCGCCGCCCCCATCCGATGCGCAATATAATCCCAGTGGGCAATGTGCCCGGTGGGAGACTCCATGACATCATCATAAAAGTCAACGATGGATCCCCTGTATTTCAAAACGCGGTCAATCCGCTTCATATGCTCCATATGGCACCTCCGTGTTTACTGTATTCGTAACTGTTCAATACTTTCACAGTTACGGGAAAAAGTCCATTAAAAATCGCTTCGCGATGGGACTTTTCCCTGTGTAATTTACGTCATCTGACGCACTTCGCAGCAAGTGCAGAGTAC
>JAJBTR010000354.1 GCA_020860745.1 Lachnospiraceae bacterium
GGCGATTCTGCCCGCCGTGGATCTGGAGAGCGGGAAGCCCGTGATCACGGAGGAAAATTGCCGGAAGCCGCATCGTCTGACAGTGGAAGTGCGGGGAAACACCGCCTACACCTGGGTGGACGGCGTGAAGATTGACGAGACAGAAAACAATTTTTTTGGACATAAAGAAAAAGCGCCCAGGACGATCAACCCGCTGGGACCGGCAGATGTGACTACTTATCCGCGTCTCTGTGAGATCGGGTATTATGCCGGAAAAGATACCCGGGTGCGGTTTGACGGGCTGCGGGTCCGCAACCTGCGCCCGCCGTGCGCGGAGATTGCGGCAATTGATACGGAGTCGGGTAAGAATCTGGCAGGCGAGGCCATTGAGACATGTAATCCCTCCAGACATTCGATTCCCATGCTGCGCTGCGATTTTGAAGTGCCGGAAAAAGTGCGTTCCGCGCGGCTTTATGCGACTGCAAGGGGAATCTATGAGTGTCGGATCAACGGAAAGCCCGTCAGTGATATCTGCTTTGCTCCCGGCGCCGGGCAGTACGACAGGCATCTTCTGTACCAGACATATGATGTGACGGAGCTGCTCCGGGAGGGAGCCAATGCCATCGGCTGTGTTCTCACCTCGGGATGGTGGAGCGACGCCTCCACCTATGCGCTGGCCAATTATAATTACTGGGGCGACCGGATGAGCTTTCTGGCAAAGCTGGTCATTCATTATGAGGACGGAAGCAGGCGGACGGTGGTCACGGACTCCGGAGCATGGAAGTATTACGGGGAAGGACCCTGGCGTTACGCGGGCTTTTTCAATGGGGAGCAGTATGACGCCCGGCGGGCGGACATCTGGGAGAATTTCTCATTGCCGGGATTTGCAATGGACGGCTTGCAGCCGCCTGCTGTGATACGCCCTGTGCCCATCGGAGCCAATCCGGCAGTCCCGGCCATCGCGCCGCCCTGGCCGGCGGTCAATGAGACGGAACCGCTGATCATCGGAAATTACCAGGCTCCGGTGCGTGAGGCACAGACCCTGCAGGCAAAATCAATGACGGAACCGGCGAAAGGAATCTATATATATGACCTGGGACAGGAGATTGCAGGCGTGCCGCGGATCCGTTTCCGGGAGCGGGAGGGGCAGCGGGTTGTCCTGCGCTACGGAGAAATGCTTTATCCCGACAGGGAGGATTCCGGGTATCTGGCCGGGCGCCTTCTTCAGGCGAATCTGCGGGAAGCCTCCAATACCGACATCTATATCTGCCGGGGACAGGAGGGAGAAGTTTTTCAGCCGCACTTTACATTCCACGGATTCCGCTATATTGAGATCAGTGGCGTCAGCCGCCCGCCGGAACTGTCCGATGTATGCGGCGTCCTGCTCACCAGCGTGCCGGAAATCACGGGAGATTTTTCCTGTGACAATGAGCTGGTGAATCAGCTGGTATCCAATGTCGCTTACAGTCAGCAGAGCAATTTTATCAGTATTCCTACCGACTGCCCGCAGAGAAATGAGCGGATGGGCTGGGTGGGGGACGCGCATGTCTTTGCCAGGACGGCATGCCTCCAGGCGGATGTGAAGAACTTTTATCTCCGCTATCTGGATATGATGCGCGACTTACAGCGGGAGGACGGAAGGCTCCCGAATATTGCGCCCGTTGGCGGCGGGTTCGGCGGCATCACGTATGAGAGCGCCATGATCCTGATTGTGTGGGAGCTCTGGCAGCGCTACGGTGATCTGACCGTGGTCGCGGATTATTACGACGCCATGGACCGATGGATGGCGGCAATCCGGGCTCTGGGCATGCCGGGAGTCATCCGGGAATTCGGCCTGGGCGACTGGCTTGCCATGGAGGAGACGGACAATGATCTGATCTGGAATGCCTTTTATTACCGTGACGCGAAGATGATGGAAGATTTTGCGCAGCTTCTGGAAAAGAAAGAGGACGCTGAGCGGTACGCGGGGATCGCGTCGGACGCGAAAACATACTGGAACCGGCATTTTGTCGATCCTGTGACAGGATGCTCCAGAACCCTGGAAGGCGTTGTAAATGACACGCAGGGAAGCTATGCGATTGCTTTAAGCTGCGGCGTCTATGAGGAAAAGTGCAGGGAACCGGCATACGCCCATCTGGACCGGAAAGTACGGGAGAGCGGTTATACAGTCCGGACCGGATTTTTCGGTACCGGCGTGCTGTGCTCTATGCTCACGGAGGGAGGATATGCAGAAACCGCCCGGCGGCTTCTGACATCCAGGGACTATCCGGGCTGGCTCTATCCCATCACTCAGGGCGCGACTACCGTCTGGGAACGGTGGAACAGCTATACACGGGAGGATGGGTTTGGCGGAAATAACGCCATGAACAGCTTTAACCATTATTCTCTTGGCAGCGTCGTCGCCTGGCTGTACGAATATGTGCTGGGAATCCGCCCGGATCCCGAAAGCCCGGGGATGGAACACTTTATCATCCAGCCCCTGACCGGAGCCTTTGCCTTTGCGGGGGGCGGCGTGGAACTTCCTTCCGGACGGGCGGAGAGCCGGTGGAATGCAGACGGGGATGAGATCATTTACCGCTGCCGGATTCCGGAAAATACCACGGCGACGCTGATCTTAAACGGGAATACAGAGGAACTGGGCAGCGGAAATCACACATTCCGCATAGCGCGGGATACAGCTTTCGCCGGAGCGCGATGATCTGGTGCGGCAGGATGCAGGAGATGTCAGAAGCGTTGACGGACGGCAGTAAAAACGCCGCAACTGTGAAAGCACGGAGCAGTTGCGGAGCGGCAGAAAAGGGAGGAGATCCGATGATAGATTTGAAGGGAAGACCATTTTATTTAACGGAGGAAGAGATTGCCTGGGTGGAGGAGACGAAGCGCGGTATGACTCCGGAGGAAAAGCTGGGGCAGCTGTTTTTTCCGATTGTGTACGCGCCGACGCCCGAGTACCTGCAGTATGAGATTTTAAACCGACACCCGGGCGGCGTTATGTTCCGGAGCGGGAGCACGGAGGAACTGTTTGCGGCGCACACTTATCTGCAGACCAACAGTCGGATACCGCTTCTGCTGGCGGCGAATCTGGAGGCCGGCGGCGACGGCATTGTGGTGGAGGGAACCGCTTACGGGAAGCAGATGCAGGCGGCCGCCGCGGGCGGAGCCGCCTACGCGTACCAGCTTGGGAAAATCTCCTGCACGGAAGCGCAGGCCGTCGGCTGTAATTACGCATTCGCCCCGGTGGTGGATATCGACCGGGAGTGGCATAATCCGATTACCAATGTCCGCACTTACGGCAACGACCCTGAAATGGTAAAGGCCTGCGGTCTGGCTTATATGGAAGGCGCGCGGGAGTGCGGGTCCGCCGTGGCTGTCAAGCATTTCCCCGGCGACGGCGTGGACGAGGTGGATCAGCACATCCAGGTCAGCGTCAATTCCTTAAGCTGTGAGGAACGGAACGCCACCTACGGCGCGGTTTACCGGGCGATGATTGACGCGGACGCACCCACCGTCATGGTGGGACATATTGCCCTGCCGGCCTACCAGAAAAAGCTGAATCCGGCTTTCCCGGATGAGGTAATCCCTGCCAGTCTTTCCCCGGAGCTCCTTAAGGGGTTATTGCGCGGGAAACTGGGATTTAACGGTCTGATCATCACAGACGCAACGCCGATGGTCGGTTTCCTCTGCGCCATGGACCGGGAACAGTCCGTACCCTGGTGCATTGAGTCCGGCTGCGATATGATTCTCTTTAATAAGGATTACGCGGAGGATCTGGAATTTATGAGGCGCGGATATGAGAACGGAATTCTCTCGGAAGAGCGCCTGGATGAGGCGCTGACCCGGATTCTGGCGCTGAAAGCTTCCCTGAAACTGCCGCAGAAGCAGAAAGAGGGAACACTTGCGCCGCGGCGGGAGAATCTGGCGGTGATCGGCTGTGAAGCGCATCGCAGCATGGCCAGAGAGTGCGCGGAGCGCGCCGTGACCCTGGTGAAAGACACCCAGAGCCTGCTCCCCATCTCCCCGGAGCGGCACCGGAGGGTGCTCCTGGAAGTCGTCGGAGGGTGCGATTCGGATGAGCGTGTGAAGACCCGGTGGAAAGAGGATCTGGAAGCGGAAGGATTTGAAGTCACCGTCTATGAGAATGAAGTCTTTGATTTCTTCAAACCTTTCCACATGGAGACCGTGAGTGAGTTCAGGGCAAAGTATGATCTGGTGGTGTATGTGGGGAATGTGGAGAATGCCTCCAACAAGACCACCAACCGTTTAAACTGGCATGCGCCTTACGGCCTGGGCAACAATATTCCATGGTTTGTGAAAGTGGTGCCGACGCTCTTCGTCTCATTACAGAATCCCTACCACCTGGCGGACGTCCCCATGGTAAAGACGTATATCAACGCTTATTCGAACCATGATGCGATGATCGACACCGTAGTGGAAAAGCTTCTGGGGAAGAGCGATTTCCACGGCAAAAGTCCGGTGGATCCGTTCTGCGGGAAAGAACACCTGCGGTATTAAGGAACCGCTGCAAAATAATCGACAGTGCCTGATCAGATATTTGCATAGGAATGCCGGTATTCTGTGGGCGTCATATGCACCAGCTTCTTGAAGGTCCGGATGAAGTTTTCCGGCGTGTCATAGCCAACCTGGATCCCTACCTGGATCACCGGCAGGTTCGTATCCTGGAGCAGGATCTGGGCGTGCTCGATCCGGACTTTCTGCAGAATCTGTGTGAAGGTCATACCGGTCGTACTCTTGATCAGCCGGGAGGTATATTCGGAGGAATAGTGGAAACGCTTTGCCACATCGTCCAGCGTGACGGAGGCATAATTCTCCTGGATGAAAAGCAGGAGGCCGAAACGCTGAACATCTGCTTTCTCCATGAACGTCGGGGCGTCCACGTTGTCGGAATAGTAGCGCAGCAGCATGGTGAAAGCATTGTTCAGCGTATTGATGATCATTTCATAATAGTATTCGTCCTTATTGAGAAACTCCCAGTAGCAGCGGAGCACGGCTTCCCAGATATGATGGTCGTTGCCGCTGTGGAAAATCAGGTAGTCGTTGGCGTTCTTCGAATAGATACTGTTCAGGAAGAACATGGAGATCAGATTCGTAGAGCGCAGGAAATTAAAGAAAACACTCTGCAGTGCATTCTTGCGGATAAAGATGTTAATGCATACGCTGGTATCATCCAGGACCTCTACCGAGTGCCTGATTCCCGGCGGTATGATGCAGAAGTCCCCGGAGCGCATGGAAATCTGGTGACCGCTGATGGTATGGTCACAGTGCCCGTCATAGACAAACAGGATCTCAAAAAACTCATGCTCATGCGTCCAGGGCGGAGCGTAGCGGTCGTGTCGCTGAATGCCGATGTTCTGCTGGTCCGGCGCGTTGAAGATATAGG
>JAJBTR010000292.1 GCA_020860745.1 Lachnospiraceae bacterium
CGTTTAAAAAAGAATATGAGGCAATACAACCTGAGATGAACATTATCCGGGCAATTGTTGATGCAAGAGTATCCCAAAATCTTACGCAAAAAGAACTCGCCGAGAGAACGGGAATCAATCAGGCAGATATCAGCAAACTTGAAAACGGAACCAGGAATCCTTCTCTGAAATTATTAAAACGGTTAGCCGATGGGATGGGGATGAACCTTAATATAGTCTTTACACCCAAAAACTAACATTTCACAAAAGTGCTCCCCAAAAATCCTATTCCTCCCGAATCATATCACGAATCGTCTGCATCGACATATCCACCGAAGCAATCTCATCCGCACAGCGCTTCAGTTCGTCACGGATCACTTTCTCATGTCTGATTTCATGCTTATATTTGATCTGATGCTCCAATGCCGCCCAGAAGTCAATCGCTATCGTCCTGAGTTGAATCTCAGCCCACAGGATATCCCCGCTGTCTGTGCGCACCTTCAGGATCAGATGCAGGCTCCGGTAGCCATTCGGCTTCGGATAGGACATATAATCTTTCCGGTTCTCCACTTCAAACTCTTCCCTGCCGCAAAGCCAGTCAGCAACCTGATATACATTATCTGCAAACGAACAGATGACCCGGATTCCGACGGCGTCATGCATCTCTCTCATGGCGGTATCTTTGTCTGTCAGAAGCCCTCTGCGCTGCAGCTTACCGATCATGCTCTTCGGGGTTTTGATGCGGGACTTACAGTATAAAACCGGCTCATACTCCCCAACCGTGTTGTGAAGCGGGTATTCCTTTACCAGATTCACAAGCTTCTCTTCGGTTTCTTTCAGCAAAGGATAATACTCCTGGTAATATTCTTCATATGTCATATATCTTTCCTCAGATTATCTGTATATTTTCATGAAAATGTCATGAATAAAGAGGCAGATGGGCATGGCCCAGGCCACTTTCTCCTGCCACTTTCCGGCAATTCACGTTGTGCTCACATAACCAGATAGCTGCATAAACAGCCATTCCGGTTTATACCGGAAATACCGCTGTGATCAGCAGCGATTTTCCGTCCTACATCGCGGCCAAACTGATTTCAAAGCTGTTCTATGATCCGGACAATACATTGTCTTTGCTTGGCTCCAAGCAGGTCACTTATCTGACGGAATCTTTTTACGAAGGGTATTTTAATTATACGGATAAAGGCGCTGCAGGTTATATCGGGATTCTGACGGATTACTATGACAGCTGTGTATATCTTGCTGAGGATTACACTTACCTTGGCGACATGACGATCCCCGGCGTTTTCGTGAGCAACAGCACCGGAGATGCGATTAAGGAAATGATGGATAACTCCGAAAACGACATCTCTGCTTCCTTGCAGATGAGCGGTTCCCTCGAGGAGGTGGATTCCGGCGCCGTGATCGGATACCTGCCGGGCAATTCCGAGGAAACGATTATGGTGCAGTCCCATTATGATTCCATCACACCGGGCGCGGTGGAGGATGCTTCCGGCACAGCCTGCCTTCTGGCAATGGCAGATTTTTATTCGCAGATTCCGGAGGAAGACCGGGAAAAAACGCTACTGTTTATTGCCATGGATTCCCATTTCAGCGATTACACGACACATGACGCGGTGGTGGCAGAACTGTTCAGAGATGACTGCAGTATTGTCGCGAATCTATGTGTAGAGCACATCGCAAAGGAGTATACCGTCACTTCAGACGGCGATCTGGAGGAGACCGGGGAGATCGATCCGCGAATCTTCTTTGTCAGCGGCAGTGATGCTCTGATACAGGTTGTGAACGAGGAAATCGTGCGGCACGGACTGGACCGCTCGCTTGTTTTAGGAGCTACACTGCTGGGGGAGGATGTCTTTACGGACGCCAACGATTTCTACCAGCAGGGGATTGCGCTGGTGAGCCTGATCAGTGCGCCGATTTACCTCTATGATATGATCGATACTGCGGATAAGATTGAGAAGGATGCGCTGGTGCCTACGGTGGAAACACTGTCGGATATCCTGTGGCGATTGTCGGAGATGCCCGGGGAGGAATTGCAGGAAAGCTGAACCCGGGATACAGGGACGGATTCGCAAGATGGTATTGATATATTTTCAGGCAACCGGGGTAACGCTTCGACGAACTAATCGCTAACTTCAACTAAGACGCTCAGGAACGCCTTCGCGCCTAAGTTTCCGTAAGCGATGGATTTTGTCTCAGCTAAAAACCCCCCTACAAAGTTGCCTGAAAATATATCAATACCATCTTGCGAATCCTGTGCCAACATAAAAAGTGACCTTAAAAAATGAGAAATTATACGTTGAGAATATATACAGGAGGGATGATATGAAACGGAGAAAAGGGAGAAAACGAATAGTTATCTTGGTTGTCATCTGTTGCCTGGTCGCCATCGGCGCAGGAGGGCTCCGGCTCTGGCTGCATCAGGACAATTCGATTTCCATGTCGCTGGCGTCTTCGAGCACGGAGAAGGTAAGCGAGCCTTTCAATTACAGCGGATATTCGACGGCGGACTACAGTTCTTATACAAAGACATCGGAGTATGTGGAGATGTCGGACGGCGTGAAGATTGCCGTGGATATTTATCTTCCGGCGGACGGGCCGGAGGATGATACGGGTTCTTACCCGGTGGTTTTTCAGTATACGCCTTACGGACGGGCTTATGTGATCCCGGTGGAAATGACTCTCCTGGACAGGATTAAAATGAAAATCGGCATCGGAATTGGTATCGGAACTGCTGATCACATTATGGACCGTGCCAATTCACACGACAGCGTCTACGGTTCCAGCGATACGATTGTCCAGACCCTGCTGTCTTACGGCTATGCTTATGTATGCGCGGATATCCGCGGAACGGGAGCCTCCTATGGCGTGAAGATTGATTTCATGCCGGAGATTGGGACAGACGGAGCGGAACTGATTGACTGGATTGCTGAGCAGGACTGGTCAGATGGAAATGTCGGCATGTTCGGCGGCTCATATCTGGGTTATTCCCAGCTGGTGACGGCAGTGCATGATCCAGAGGCATTGAAAGCGATTTTCCCGGAAGTGGTGGCTATGGACGGATTCAGCACAGAGATGCGCCCCGGCGGAGTATTCTGTGAATTGTACTCTTCGGAAGATATCCAGACATTGTATGAGATGAATAATTATCTGCCGGACGAGTATGTTTATCCCACCGCACCGGTTGTGGATGAGGATGGCGACGGGGAATTGTGGGATGAGGTGCCGCTGGATCTGGACGGCGACGGGGATTTTCTGGATGATTACAATTATCCGGAAGATCCGGACGACGAACCACAGTATGCGGACGGAAATTCCCGGGAACATATTTACTATCTTGCCACCTACGAGCACAAATCCAATGTACCGTACAATACCTTAGGTTCTCTGGTAGAATACATTGATTCGGATGTGGAACTGGGCAGCGGAGAGCATTCCCTGACAATCAGCGCGTATGAAGCCAGCCCATCGGCCTATATCGCGGATATCATGGATACCGATATTGCCATCTACAACCACGGAAGCTGGATGGATACCTTCATCACCAGCACAACTGAGTTGTACAATACCATGATGTCCACAAACAGTTCCAAAATGATTATTGATCCGGGATATCACGAAACAGAATCTCCATTCTGGGAATACTGTGGCGAGGACGAGGAAAGCTCCATGGAAGCATACGCCATCGAACTGGTGCGTTTTTATGACTGCTATTTGAAAGGCATTGAAAACGGGATTGATACGGATTCCCCGATCTATCTCTACAATATGAATGGAGATGGCTGGCGCTTCGAGGATGAGTTCCCGCTGGCCCGGCAGGTGGAAACGGATTATTATCTGGCACAGGACGGCGTTCTGACGACAGAACTTGATTCTGTAGAAATCGGATCGGATGATTACCAGGTAGATCTAACGCAGGATTCCAGCTGGGAGTCCGAGTGGTATGATTATGGCGTATCCCGCTACGTGATGGCCGCTCCGGATGAAGTACCGGACCGGACGGAGATGGATGAGATCTGCCTCCCTCAACCGACTTTGCAAGACGCTCCGCAAATGCGCAAATCTCTGCTGCATCCTGTTCATCCGGGCGATTCTTCGCAAGGGTCTGTGAAAACGCGTGGCGGCTCACCACCGCCGCGGCTCCGATGGCATGAAATCCGCAGTCCCTCATGATCAGGTAAAGCTCTGTCAACGCATCTCCGTAACTGCGATTGCCGTACACAACCACGGGGACCGCCGGGATATCCTCCCCGGAAAAACATCGCTTATAATCCGGCATAATTTTATTTGGCAGACGCCCTGCGTAAACCGGTGAGGCCATGATTACAAGATCATCCGCTGAAAAGCGGTATGCCTTCTCCCTCGCCGACGGCAGGGTAAAATCAATCTCCTCACAGGGGAGCCCCAGCAACCGTCCCAGATTGTCCGCCAGCATGGCTGCTGTTTTTTTCGTTCCTCCTGTCGGGCTAAAATAAACTGTTATAATACGCTTTATTATCATTTGATTTTCCTCACAGGGTCAGACCCCGGCAAAAAAATATAAACTCTCTAAATTTTTTATAAAAAGAACTCATTCTCCCCGCGCACGGTTATAAGCGCTTCCATCTTCTGCCCCAGTTGTTCCGACAGCGGCGGAGGAAGAATACATGCCTGCTGCGGACAGACAGCGGTACATGCCATACAGAGAATACATTTTTCCACATCAGTTACTATCTTCTTTCCATCGCGGCTGATTGCCTTCGTCGGACAGACAGCCTCGCACTTTCCGCATATTGTGCAGGAGGGAAGAGTCATCGGCGTTACAGGCATGTTCATCCCATCTTTATACGGATCATTTCCCGGAACTTCTGCCGCAGTCATCAATCCTTTACTGATTTTCTCTGACACTTTTCCGGCAAACTCCAGAATTTCCTCTCGATCCTGATCATCCGGTCTTCCCACTCCGACTTCCGGCACCATCGAATGCTGTGCAACCAGAGCCGCGGATGCGATCACCCGGAATTCCTGCCCGGATACCACCTGATTCAGTTCCAAAAGTGCATCCTCATATGCCCGGTTGCCGTAAACAACCAGCGTAACGGCCGACTTTCCATTGCCGCCAATGCTGTGCAGCCACTCCGGGACAACAGATGGAATTCTCCCTCCGAAGACCGGCGCAGCAATCACAACCACATCACTTGCCGGAGCAATCGCTTTCCCTTCGCTTTCAGCCAGATTGATTTCTCTCGTCTGCTCTGCAATGCCCTCACAGAAAATTGTTCCCGCTTTTTTCGTTCCCCCTGTCGGACTGAAATAATACAACTCTGCTGTCTTTAGCATAATGGCGCCTCCTAAATGATACATGATTTTCAAGCAGATTATTATAACAG
>JAJBTR010000331.1 GCA_020860745.1 Lachnospiraceae bacterium
GGGGAGAAACTGACCGACAGACAGAAAGTATATCATGAAAAAACAAAAAAGCGCTATATGGCCATTCTGACGCTTCTGCTGGGTACCGGCATCCGTGTCTCTGAGTGTGTCGGTCTGGATATCAACGACATCGACCCGAAAAACAACGGTATTAAAATCCATCGCAAGGGCGGAAAGGAAATGGTGGTTTACTTCGGTGATGAGGTGGCTGATGCTCTGGATGATTATCTGGACGAACGACTGCTGATCACCCCACAGCAGGGAAGCACAGAAGCTCTTTTCCTGTCTCTGCAAAACAGGAGAATCAGTGTGCGCTCTGTCGAAAATCTCGTTAAAAAATATTCCAGACTTGTTACAACGGTAAAGAACATCACTCCACATAAATTGCGGAGCACATATGGTACGAACCTTTATCGTGAAACCGGCGACATTTACCTGGTAGCCGATGTACTTGGGCACTCTGACGTCAATACTACCCGTCGGCATTATGCAGCACAGGCGGATGAACGGCGCCGGATGGCTGCCAAAAGCGTAACTCTGCGGGAAAAACATAAGCCGGATGATGAGTAATCGCATCTGAAATGCGACGTAATATTCCGGCTTCTCCTCGTATATGTGCCGTAAGTCATATGTGCCATATATCATACATAAGCAGCATTATATGACCCCGGTGAATACTACAGTAGCTTCCTCATGCGCAGAAAGCAGGTTAGAGGAATCGGAAAACACCGATCACCTTTCCCAGTATAGCAACCTCGTTTACGATAATCGGATCCATGAAATCATTTTCCGGCTGAAGACGGAAATATCCATTTTCCTTATAGAATGTCTTAACTGTAGCGGAATCATCCACAATGGCTACCACGATCTCTCCGTTTCCGGCTGTCTGCTGCTGTTGTACAAGAATCATATCACCGTCAAAAATCCCGGCATTGATCATACTCTCACCTTTTACTTTCAGCATAAATGTCTGTACATTCGGCATATATTCCGACGGTATCGGGAAATAATTGTCAATATTCTGCGTTGCGAGAATCGGTTCTCCGGCAGCTACCTGTCCGACAACCGGAACATTTACTACTTCCCTGCGCGTCAGATTGAAAGAGTCGTCCACAATCTCAATGGCGCGGGGTTTCGTCGGATCACGCCGGATGTAACCATTTTTCTCCAGAGTCTCCAGGTGCGCATGTACCGATGAGGTAGATTTCAAATGTACTGCCTCACAGATTTCACGTACTGCCGGCGGATATCCTTTTGCCAGAATCTCTGATTTGATAAACTCTAATATCTCCGATTGTTTTGAACTGATTTTTCCTTTTGAAGCCATGAGATACACTCTCCTGTATAAAAGTCTTTTACTCTGAAGATATGGTAACATATTTTATTCCCGAATGCAAACATATATTCCGAAAATATGTTCGTTTTATCTTGACAATCGAACAGATGTTTTGCATAATCAGGACACAAAGGCAAACAGATGTTCTATCAGACTGAAAATGATGAAATGCAAAGGAGATGATAAAATGCATGCATATATGAAAAAGAATGAAAGAAAAGCCAGACTTACACAACACATCATCCTGATTATTGCTGGTATACTGGCTGCGATAGCGATTATCACTATATGCGGCAGCCGCTTTCAATCCAGCCAGGTGCAGGCATCTGACAGATATGTGGAGACCACTCTTTATAAATCAGTTTATGTGAAGTCCGGTGACACCCTCTGGACGATTGCTGATATCTATATGGATGAAATCTACGGGAACAAAACCGAATATATTGATGAGATCCGGGAGATCAATCACATCTCGGGGCAGTCCTTACAGGCAGGTTCATACATTATTGTTCCGTACACAGTGTCGTCTGTCAGATAGACAATTCAGCATTTTCGCGGGCAGATATTTTATATGACTGTCCGCGGTTTTCTGCATCTCCGGAGATGCAGGTGACTGACTGATTCTGGCGGGCTGACTAACTCTGTCACCCCCCTCTATGATTTACAGTTCCTCCGGAGAAATACTTTTACCATCCTTCCATATACGCTCAAGATCATAGAACAGTCTGTCCTCCCGGGAAAACAGATGCACAATAATATCCTTATAATCCATCAGCACCCAGCTTGACCGCTGGTTGCCCTCGATTTTTGCCCTGTATGAACCTGCTTTATAAAGGGCCTCATCTACAGCATCCATCATGGCCTGAAGCTGATTGGGGTTGGATGCGCTGGCAATCACAAAATAATCTGCTATTACAGATACCTCACTAATATCTATGACCCTGATATCCTCCGCCTGTTTCGAATCCAATGCCTTACAGGCTGTTTTTGCCATCTCTCCGGAAGCATTACTCATCAACTTTTTCATCTCCTTTTGTTTATAATATTGCCAGGTTTCTATTGTTGTGTTATCCAGACAGGTGTTTTTTCTGCTATTCAGATAGTTCACGGTATCTTCTAAAATACAATACGCAGTCCTGTTCAGATCCTTCTCTGCCATTTTCCTCAATTTCTTTAAATGAGGCGCCTGGTCTCTCCCCGGTTCAATGTAATCTGAAACAAACAGAATTAAATCTAAAAGGCTCATATCCGGGACGCCGGTTGTATGTACTGCAATAGCGTGCAGAATTTCTTCGTCATCAATGCCGTATTTTTCTTTTGCCAGAATTGCACCGCATTTGGCATGCAGCAGGGATGGATTATCCATTTCTACCTGTTTTATCGGTACATTGTGTGTGAAACAGAGATTAATCTTTTCAGCATCAGACAAATGCTTGGCGCAATCATGAAGTAATGCTGCGTACTTCGCCTTCTTTTCACTGCAATTGTAGATTCCGGCGAGATGTACCGCCGTCTCAACGACACCCATTGTATGCTCAAATCTGGACGGTTTTAATAGTTTTTTCAGATCTGTCTGAATATCCATGTATTTCATATTATATATTCCACCACTTAATTTTCCGGAATTTTGTTTGGGCTCATCCTTTTTTATACTTTGGCCGGATCTGCATGACTATACAGATGATTATTACCGATATACTTCCTGACAGAGTCAGGCGTCAGATAGCGTATAGTCTGTCCGGCGTTTATCCTGTCACGGATATCCCTGCTTGCCACATTGAAGGCAGGAGTGTTTAAACGGTGAATCTCTCCGCCAAAACGATTCGTCAGGGATACAATCTGTTCGTCAACTCTCTTCTCATCCAGGTCATCGCGGACAGCAGCCAGTATCACTGCTTCCCGGCAAATCAGATCAGGGCGTCTCCACATGGAAAAATCAAAGAGAGAATCTGCTCCGAGAATAAAATAAAACTGAGTATCCGGAAACTCCTCATTAAACTGCCGAAGCGTCTCATACGTGTAATTAACAGATGCACTTTCCGCCTCGCGATAGGAAACTGTAAACTGCGCATTATCTGCAATCGCCAATTCGACCATACGGCAGCGATGCCTGCTCATATCCTCACCCATAAATTCTTTATGAGGTGCATGTCCGGTTGGAAGAAAAATAACCTGTTCCAGTTCAAACTGTTCACAGGCGTTTTCCGCAATCATGAGATGTCCATAATGAATGGGATTAAACGTACCGCCGAAAATACCTGTCTTATGAGATTTCGGAGTCACTTCTCCCTCCTCACATTTGCTGCCGGCAAGATAATCTTCGGCTGTTCTTTATCCGGTCGATACAGAACGATTTTTTTCCCAATCACCTGAACAACCTGTGATCTGGTGCGTTCTGCAATCATTTCCGCAATGTTCATCGGATCCTCTGCACAATTTTTCAAAACAGAAATTTTGATCAATTCTCTTTTGTGAAACGCTTCTTCAATCACAGCCACATTTTCCGGTGTCACGCTGTCCTTCCCAATCTGAAAAATCGGTTTCAAATCCACAGCAATGCTCTTCAAAAAGGCTCTTTGCCTGCTGGTCAGTTTACTGGTCATATATATACTACTTAACCTCCTTAAAATACAGTGTCGCTTTCGGCAGACCTGCCCTGCGGTTACTCCATGTTTTTCTTTGATAAAAAAACCATGGCAATATATCCATATTGATGTTAATTGCTAGATCAACAACAGTATTGTACACTGCCATGGTTCAAATGTAAATTATTAAATTATTCTGAAAAGAATAACATTTGCTTTACGCGGTTTTTTTCCTGCTGGAAATCACCATACCTGCTGCAGCCAAAGCGATAACCAGAAGCGCTACCGGCATAACCGGAACCTCACCTGTTTTCGGGGAAGTGGTACCCGTTGATGAATCTCCGGAGGTAGTCCCTGCTTTCGCGGTATCCTCATCCACATAAATTGTGAAAGGTCCCTCAGCATATGGATATTCAATGGTTACTGTTCCATCTGCCAGGACAACACCTGTTACCTGAACCCATGCACCATCTACATAGCGGAGTACATAGACCGTACTGCCTGTCGTCACATTGGGTACGCTGAATGTCACAGAAACTGTTTCACCTGACTCTGCACCCTCCACTTCCACGTTATAAACAGCCTTAAACACCATGCCAGTCGTGGAAAGTCCTAACTGCTCCAAAACAGACATGGGATCGGCTGCAATCTTCTCCGCAGCTTCACGGTGCTCATCTGTAGAGTATTCGTTGGAAATGATGATGTTCAGGGTTTTGCCAGTGGAAGCACTTTTGGCAGTTCCTGTGATACCTGCTGCTTCTGCGGTGGCTGTGATGTTGGCAGTCTTGGTAGATGATGTCTCCGGGGATGATGCAAATGCGGTGACGGCTGTCCCCAGCACCAGCACTCCGGCAAGTAAAACCGCTGCTGCCTTTTTCATGATTTTCATGATATTGTTCCTCCTTTTTTTTGGATATTTATAGTTAAAATTAATTGTTGCCATGCCAGTTACGTTTCTGTATAAAAAAGCTCAATCAGAAGATCCTGAAGTGCTTCCTCATCGACATAATACTCTTCATACTCTTCACCCTGCCTCATTTCTCCCGGAAGATATTGCACTTCATCGGTAAGATAAGTATAGGAAGACAAAGCATTCAGTTCCTCCGCTGTCAGATCTGTGATAACATCCGAGCCAAGCCAGGGAGAAATCGTGTCATATAAATCCTCGTGCTCAGACTGTCGCAGTGCGGAAATCATTGCTGTGATATATTCCACCTGCCGCTTCATACGGCCCGCAACGCTGTTAAACTGGGATGTGTCGCGGTAGCGGACAAACCGCTCCGCCAGATCTCCCGTCAGATGCACCGTCTCACCCTCTGTAAAAGAAGCATCAATATAAGTATAATCCTCGGACATGGTAATGTCAATACCGCCGAAAGCGTCATCAGGGTTGTTTCACGAACTTTTTATCCAAGACCAAACCCCATGACAAGACATT
>JAJBTR010000036.1 GCA_020860745.1 Lachnospiraceae bacterium
GTATTATTTCATTTACAGCAACTTTGACCGGAATAGTTTCAGCTGGAGTAATTCTCTAAAAACCCGAACAAAGCATCCAGATCTTCAAACTCAATTCCACCCCCCCCGCCGCTTCCCGCTGCAGGGCGTCCGGCAGCTCGTCATACCGGATCCCGGTGTCAAAATAAATATCTTCGGAAGCTTTCCGGTAGACAGCCAGGTAGCTCCCGTTCTTTTTCAGATAATAGGATTCCGGAGACACACCTGTCATGCTTTCCACGGTATCGGTGGTCCCGTCCGCGTCCGTACCGGCGCCTGCATATTCACCGCGGTTTTCCGATGTAAGGCCCCCGATGTCGGCTTCCTCTCCGAAGCTTTCCCCCGTCAGACTCTCTGTCCCGGAGTATTCACCGTCGCTTTCCGCCGTCAGGCTCCCTGTTCCGGAATTTTCGCCGCCGCTTTCCGCTGCCAGGTTTTCTGTTTCATCATCTTCTTCCTGATAAATATCCGTCGTATTCTCCGTGACAAGCTCAGCCGGATCTGTGCTTTGATTTCCAGAATAATATCCTGCCCAGTAGGCCGCCACAGCCGCCGCGGCACAGATAAAAAAAGAAATGCGAATCATCCGAATCTGTTTCATAGAAAAACTCCTTTTTCGGTAGTATTCGCATTTCTCAGTTTTTTATTCAGATCTGCAGTTTTTTATTCAGATCTGTCAGTTATAAACTTCCTCATATATCAATTTCCATACATAGACTTTCGGCTCAGATATCACTGCAAAGAAATTGCACTACAACAGATGGAATTTCTTCGCAATCCGTATGATTGCCGTTCCTTTCGGAAAGCTTTTCAGTTCCTCCTCGGTCAGACCTTTAATCAGCAGCAATACAACCGCATAGCTTATAACGCCTGCCAGAATAGCGGCAACGGTGGCTACAGCGTTGCTGTGGATCAGCCGGTAAAGCACAAAGTACACCACATAGACCGCGACCCCCATCAGAACGGCTGCGATGGCCGGTTTGACAAAGGTCTTTCTGACATTCGGGCTGAAGCCGGCGTATTTTTTCATGGAGTTCCCATTCAAAATACACATAACCAGGGAAAAAACAATGTTTGCCGTGATCATGGCGTAAATGTTCAGATGGAATACATACAGTGAGACCGGAAGGGATACGATATTGACCCCCAGCGCAATCAGCGCATTCCGGATGGGAATAGTCATGCGGTCAATTCCCTGCAGCACAGCGTTGGAAAGTGTGGAGATGGAATAAAACACGATGCTGACCGCACCGGCCATCATCAGATTTCCCGCCAGGTCTGTCGTGGTATGGAACAACATCTTCATGATCGGGTCTCCCAGTATGATCAGACCGACCACACAGGGGAAAGCAATGACCATGATAAAGCGAAGAGACAGCCCGATCTTTCTTTTTACCTCATCGTTATCTTTTCTGGCATACGCCGCGGCCAGAGCAGGGACACTGCTGGTGGCAATCGCAGTTGAGATGGAGATCGGCACATTCACCAGGACACGATAATAACCGGAGTATACACCCCACCAGAGAGAAACGGTGTCAGTGTCGTTGCCCTGGGCAATTGCCAGATTTTTAAACACACCCTGATCTACAATGGAAACAAGGTTATAAAGCGTGGTGCTGAGAAGAATCGGGAAAATAGTCAGCAGCAGTATTTTCATGATTGAGCCGTAGGATTCCGGCTCTCCGGTTCCCATCTTTCTCTCACGCCGTATCCCTTTTCGCAGTGTCCTGCGGTATCCCAGAAAGACAAAGACACAGAATGCAAGACCTGTCAGGGCGCCTGTGCTGGTGCCGAGCGTGCCCCCGGCTGCGCCGTAAGCTTCCGCGTAATGCTGATCGCTCCCCAGGACAGCCGCAACCCGGGTCCCGTACCCAAAAAGCACATAGGCCGCGCCGACACTGACAAGAGCGTTGACAATCTGCTCCAGAATCTGCGACACCGCGCTGGGTATCATAGTGCCGAGACCCTGGAAGAAACCGCGTATCACGCCCAGCACGGCAACGATAATCAGCGTAGGAGCCAGAACCCGCAGCGCCAGATAGCTTAATGGCGTCTGGAAAATCTGTGTCAGGAACTCCGCCCCGAAAAAGACACAGACGCACCCGGCTGTTCCCGTCACAACAGCGATCAGCATAGCGCCGAGGAACACCCGGTAAGCATTCTCTTTCTGATGATTTGCCATGCGGGTGGATACCATTTTCGACACTGCCATCGGCAGGCTGTAAGATGAGATCAGAAGCATCATACTGTAAATCTCATACGCGCAGCTGTAATAATCATTGCCGTACTCGCCGATGATATTTGTCATCGGGATACGGTAAAGCAGCCCGATCACCCGGCTGACAATGGAAGCAATGGCAAGGGCTGATCCCTGTACCAGAAACGTTGTGTCCGATTTTTTGTTACTCATAAACTACCTCAAAAACTGTAAATATCCGGTGCCGGAGGCACTATTGCGCGAAAAAACTATTCTCCTCCGTCTGTGACTGCCGGAACTTACTCCGCCGCGAAATCCTCTTCGCCGGCATAGAATGTGATATTTTCCTCATAAGTGTCCTGCACGATACAGATCCAGGTTTTCCCCTGGTTCAACGTGATCTCATTGCCATCCGCATCATAGTATCTTGTCGCGTTCATCTGGGAATCCTTGGACCAGGTGACCGGTATGGCGGCGCCGTTGGTAATATAATAGCCGTTTCCTGTACCGATGGTTGTGACGTCCAGATACCCGCTGTCGGTATCCGCCGTATACCAGTCGCAGACCTGAATCAATATATTTTTCACAGACAGCTGTTCACCGGTGAGCGCGTCCGTCTGGGCATCGCCATACTGATATCTGTCATACAGGCCGGTCTCCTGATTATAGACAAACCAGGGCTTGTTGACCAGATATCCCGGCTGCACGACCACAGCGTCCTCTCCCCCCGACAATGTGAGTTCAACCTCGTCATCCTCATTAAACTGATAATGAGATGTATAGTCCGCATCATGCTCTGTCTCATATCCCTTGATCGAGATACCTTCCGCAATGGATGCCCCAGTCACATACATATTGTGCGGCGCACTTTTGGAGGAATCGCGGAAAAAGATCGAATCCAGCGATCCGTCCAGCCCGCTCAGGTTATTGACATAGGAATTGCTCAGCATATCTTTCGCCAGATAAGCCTGTCCGACATGCATATAAATGGCGTCAAACTCCAGCGCCCAGTCGATATAATACAGGCGGCAGCTCCGGACAGACATGACTTTTTCCACACTCTCATAGTCCTGGTAAAAAGCGAGCAGCCTGGTCAGACACCCCTCCACCGGCCTTCATAGATAACGTCAGCGGAACAGATTCCATACTGCGGGGTGGCACTCTCCGTATTACCAATCATAACGGCAAGCGGCCGCTGCGCTGCCAGTTCCTCGTTGATCCACTCGCCGGTCAGGTCGTTTCTGGCCTCGCCCTCGTGGACCGGCTCCTCCTCTTCCGGTTCTTCCTCTGTCTCTGCCAGATCCTCTACTTCACTGAAGCTCAGTTCTATTTTTGTCTCAGAGACAGCCTCCTCCTGTGTCTTTCCGCAGCCAGCGAACAACAGGGCTCCCATCACTGCAATCATAATCGCTGACATCACTTTTTTCATAGCTGTACCCCTCTTTTTTCCTGTGTTATAAAACAATATCATCCGCGTCTTTCATATTCTTTTACCGGCTATCTCGTAATGCCCAGCCTCTCCAGTATCACATGCTGCCGGACTTCCATCACAGACGCCTCCTCCGGCCCCATATGGTCATAGCCCATCAGATGCAGCATACTGTGGGTGATCAGAAAGGCATATTCCCGCTTTTCACTGTGGCCGTAGGCTTTCGCCTGGCTTTTCACCCGGTCGACGGAAATTACAATGTCACCCAGCAGGACCTCACCGGAATCCGGGTTTGCACAGTCCTCGCACTGCTCCTCCACTGCATCGAAAGCAGCCGGCGCCGGATACTCCAGCATAGGGAAAGACAGCACATCCGTCGGCGCGTCGATCCCGCGGGTCTGCCGGTTGATCTCATGGATTCCGGCATCATCTGTCAGCGTGAGGGATACCTCCGCCTCGTAGGGAAACTCCTCCGCCTCCAGCGAAGCTTCTATCACCTTTTCTGCGAGTCTGCGATAATGAAAGGAAAAACCCGTTTTTTTCTCACTGATCATCGTTACCGTCATACTCATCCCCGCTTTCTTGCCTGCGACGCTTTACTTTTCTCTCTGGCAGCCTGCCGGCTCTCATACTCCTCATAAGCTTTGACGATTTTCTGCACCAGCGGATGGCGCACCACATCCTGGCTGCTGAGGCGGCAAAAACCGATATCGCTGACTTTTTTCAGCACCTGCATCGCCACATCCAGCCCGGATTTCGTGCCGGGAGCCAGATCCTTCTGTGTGGCGTCGCCCGTGATCACAACTTTGGATCCAAAGCCGATCCGGGTCAGAAACATCTTCATCTGTGCGGGCGTCGTATTCTGCGCCTCATCCAGGATAATAAAGGCGTTGTCCAGCGTCCGTCCCCGCATGTATGCCAGCGGCGCCACTTCAATCAGCCCCTTTTCCTGGTTTTTCAGAAAACTCTCCGGACCCATAATCTGATACAGAGCGTCATAGAGAGGGCGCAGATAGGGATCAATCTTGCTCTGGAGGTCGCCCGGGAGAAAACCGAGCTTCTCCCCCGCCTCGATGGCCGGTCTGGTGAGGATAATCCGCCCCACCTCCTCATTCTTAAATGCGGTGATTGCCATCGCCATAGCGAGATAAGTCTTTCCTGTCCCCGCCGGCCCGATACCAAAGACGATCATTTTCTCCCGGATCTGATCCACATAATTCTTCTGTCCAAGGGTCTTTGGCTTGACCGCTTTCCCGTCGATCGTGTGACAGATGATCTCACTGTCGGCCTCCAGAAGAGCGCTGCGGCTGAAAGAGGATGTCTCCAGGGCATAGGTGACATTCTGCTCTGTGATCGTATTGCCCCGGGCGGACAGCTTCACCAGCTGATCCAGCACCGCACAGGCGCTGTCTGCGGCATCCGCCTCCCCCATCACTTTCAGATTCCCGTCCCGGACCACGATCGTCACATCCAGATACCGCTCGATCATCTTCAGCCATGCGTCAAATTTTCCGAATACGTTGGTCATGTGGTCAATCGGTATCTCCATCATCTGCTGTATCATTGCCATCTGAGTAATCATTCCTCCCTTTCGTTCGAAGCGGTTGATGCAATCTTCGGGTTCTTTCGCCTCAGCGTCATTTTTTATCCCTAACCCGGATAAACCGGAATAGAAATTTTGCCATTTTGCGCAAAAAATCG
>JAJBTR010000128.1 GCA_020860745.1 Lachnospiraceae bacterium
GTGCCAGGTGCCTGCCCCGCAAACTGGTTACATGGGAAATCAAGAATCTCAAAACCCTTATCTGCATATTTTTCATACAAATCCTGTAGTCCTTCATATTGAGGAGTAAAGCCACAGCCGGTTGCAGTGTTAACAATCAGAAGAACCTTTCCTTTGTAGTCCGATACTGCAACATCTTTCCCATTTCCGTCTTTCACATTGTAATCATAGATACTCATAACAATTATCCTTTCAATTTATATTGGGCACATTTGATTTTATACTATTTAATTATACGCAATGAAACTGCGCTTGTCAACGGAAAAAAGTTCGGAATAAAGTTTTTTACAATTTATTCACATTGCCTTGTATACAAAATAACCTGTAAAATTGCTATGTGTCATTTGTTGTCTCAATCATTTGTTCATGATAATATTTGATTTATAAACTTTTCATAACTTCGTTGATTTCCTATATCGCAAGTCATAAAATAAGATTTAAATAAACATCTGTTATAATAGGAAAGGAGCCAGAAAATGAAAGAATTTAAAAGAAACCATCGAACACTTATTGTCATTTCCACAATTTTGCTCATAGCTGCAGCATGTGCAAAGGTGTATTGTTGCGTCAGTAAAAAGTGCAAATGCAAATCAGAAGATAAACTTGGCGAAGAATGAAACAACATTTTTCTACTCTTCGTATTGCAGTGGAAACAGGCAACAGTGAGAGAGGAGTGATTCAGTGAAAACAAAGAAAAGATTAAAAAGGGTGGGTACGGTTTTCCTTGTTGTTTTACTGGCTGTTGCCGCAATTCTGATTTATTATACTGTACGGGAATACCGACCGGATGAAGTTGAAGTGATAGAGACAGCCGGGGATGGGACGGAAAGTCTGACGATGGGAGATACCTGTACGATTCTGACATACAATACCGGGTATGCCGCATTAAGCAGCGAGGAAGATTTTTTCATGGACGGCGGTACTAAGGTGCGGCCGGATAGTGAGGAAGTGGTTGAAGACAATCTTGCAGGGATTGCCTCTATTCTGAAGCAGGAAGATGCGGATGTTTATTTTCTGCAGGAGGTAGACCGTAACGCAAGGCGGTCTTATCACATTGATGAGATGGGATACTATGAGGAATCTTTGGGGCTTTCCGGCATATATGCCTGTAATTTTAAGTGTGATTTTGTGCCTTATCCAGTCCCGCCGATCGGACAGGTGGAAGCCGGATTGGTGACACTGACCGATTACACTGTCAGTGCGGCTTCCAGGATTTCATTGCCGGAGTCATTTTCCTGGCCGATCAGGACCTGTAATCTGAAACGGTGCATGTTGGAAGTACGAATTCCCATAGAGGGCAGTGAGAAGGAACTGGTGCTGATTAATTTTCATCTGGAAGCCTATGACAGCGGCGAGGGGAAGCTTGCCCAGAGCAGGATGCTGGCTGAGAAACTGCAGGAGGAATACGAAAAGGGCAATTATGTGATAGCGGGCGGTGATTTTAACCAGACTTTTGAAGGCATTGACACCTACCCGATTCTGGATACGGACAACTGGACGCCCGGGGAAATCGGTGAAGATGATATCCCGGAAGGTTTCTCTTTTGCAGTGTCAGACAATGTTCCTACCTGCCGTCTGCTGAATGCCCCTTACAGCGGGAACTATGAAGATTCGCAGGTATATGTCCTGGATGGATATATTGTGTCTGACAATCTGGAAGTTATCAGCGTAGAAAATATTGACACAGAATTTCAGTATTCAGACCATCAGCCGGTGCGTCTGACGGTCAAACTCACACAGACGGATTGAGAAGTGCAGATGCCGCGCGATTGCCCGGCAAAGGGTACTCATTTATTGTTTTTCTTTTCCGGGTCGTGGAGATCCTTTTTCCTTTCCCACTGGGAGATTTCTTCCGGCCCGTATTTAGCCGGCGAGCCTGGGATGCCGGAACCGGGGATAAAACGATATTTTTTGGGTGTACGTCTGCCGGAGCAGGTATCTTTTGTCAGGTTCGCAAGGTCTATATAGTTTTTGCAAATCTCGAAGCAAAGCCCATCATCCGTGCTTAAATAATAAGCTGTTTCCAGGAGAGCGAGGCAGCAATCTGTTGATTCTATTAAGTGTTCCCATGATAATTTAATGTGGGTTCTTGCTGTCCTTCCCAGTCTGACGCGCGTTGTGCTGTCCTCCCCGAATTCACCGTTGATTGCCCTGCCTGCTTCCGCAGCTGTGATATTTAAGATACCTGCGAATTTGTTCTTTAAAGCGGCAGTGTAAATTTCTATCTGCGTTTTGTCCCTGATGGCAGTAAATTGCCCGCCGATCATGGAAAGGCAATCCAGGATGCCTGTTTTGCAGTTTTCGTCCCGGAGTGCTTTAAAATTGCTGCAACGCATCGTCAGGATTGCTGTGGAAATTTTTTCGGCAGAGTTCAGTATCTGCGATCCGATTTCTCTCTTTTTGTTTTTCGGCGTATATTGATAAGCGTTGATCCAGTACGCCGTACTTTCTGTAAACCGGTTATTAGTCCCTGTTGTCTGCCAACCGGCCGCCTCCCCTTTGACAAACCAGGCACGGTATGATTGCGGATCGGCTTCGATCATTTTATCTGCATCAGCCTCAGCTGCCGCATAATTTCCTGCATTTAGAGCTTCCATGGCAGATTGTAAATATATTTCTGCTGTAGCGCCTGTCTTCATTTTATCCTCTTCCCTTCTGCCGGAATTTCTTTTATTACAAAATAACACATGATCCTTATTTCTTCCAGAAGGAAGGGTACTTCTCATAATACTTGGCATCCGCAAACGCGAAATCCCCTTTTTCCTGTTTTGCAACCCACTTCTTTAACGGCGTCTCTGTCAGCGGGATGCAGATCAGCATCATAATGATGAAGAGGATTGCCGTCCAGAGCCAGTCGTGCCCGGTGACGTTTTCCAGATGGGCGGCAACATAGATGCCGGACGGGAAGAACATCATCCAGGAAGTGGCAATGCCGGGGTGGTAGATTGTCTTCTTCCCGTCTTTTTTCAGCCATGCCCATGTCATTATGCCGGCACCGGTGTGGACCAGCACCTCGATGAAGCTCAGCAGCATCATACACAAAGCGACCGCATTAGACAGGTCAGTAAAAAAGCAGAGGAAGAGATAGACCAGCGGGATCCACTGCAGCCCGACATTGGTAATCATATCTGTCAGGCGGCTCATGGGATAACGGTCAAGCTGCTGCTTTTCTTTTTGCTTCGGCCCAAGCAGGACATTGTAGAAGATATGCAGGCCGCCGGGGAATTTCCACTCTTCCAGCACATGGAACGGCATGATGATCGCGACGAATACAGCGCCTTTGCCGCCGAGCGGGATGCTTTCCCAGAAAGCTGCCGCAAGGGAAGCAGTGACAACCCCTGTCACGCAGATAAAAATAATCCAGTTAATATCGCACCATTTATCCAGTTTTTTTCCATCGTTATTCGCCCTCCTGTGCGTTTTTTGCGGCTTTTGCCGCGATCCTTTCATCCCAGAGTTCTCTGACATGCTCTTTCCTGTAACCATACAGTTCCTGCTCTTCAAACGGGTAGGGGGAATTCTTATCCTTCATGACCAGGATCGGGACGATAAAGGTAAGGACCAGATTCAGGATTGACCCGGGGATGCCCCACCAGAGCTGCGTGGCCTTATCCGGCATATACGTGCAGACATACCAGATATAATAAATCGCTACCGGCGTCTGAAGGAAAGCCGTGGAAGCGAGGCCGGGGTTATATTTGCTCTTTAAACGAACATTCATGGCGATGCCATGGCCCGGCAGCTGCCATACGCCTGCGAAGACCTGGCTGGCCCCCATCCAGACCATGTTCGGGAAAAACATAGGGATGATGTAACTCAGGTAGCAGAAGATGACATTGCTCAGAAAACTCTGCCTTGCGTTCAGCGGGTACCGTTCCGGATGTTCTGTTTCCCCCAATCCAGCCATGTTGGAGATGAGTGGAAATCCTCCCGGGAAAGCATACTCCTCCACCTGGTGTATCAACATGCCCATCCAGCTGAAGATCAGAATGACACGGATCCTGCTCATATGGTCAGTACCCCATAATCCCATTACGAAGGCAAGCCCTACAAAAAGTATACCGCCGATATAATACCAGTTGCGCCTCCAAAACTTCATGAAATCAACCTCCTCAGGCTGTTATGATTCACAGCCTTAATATTGACATTTTTTTATGGCTTCATTATAATGAACGCAGGCACCTAAAGTCAACAGACTGTTTATGTGAAAAAGTTGTGTGGTAAACAATCACACCTGTTTTTGTTTTCAAGTCAACATTTTTTGGAAATTTGTCGAGGAGAACTTAAGCCATGGAGAACCAGAGAATCCGCCTCAGCAAAGCCATGCTGAAAGCAGGGCTGTTAAAACTGCTAAAAGAAAAGCCGCTTGGCCAGATCACCGTCCACGAGCTGTGCATCGTGTCGCAGATCAACCGCACGACCTTTTACAAATACTATGGCAGCCAGACAGAACTGTTAAACGAGATCGAATCAGATTTTTTAAACCAGCTGGATGAGTCGTTACAGGAGATCATTACGCAGAATTCAAATGCTCTGCTTCTTGTCCTGCAGTATTTATATGAGCAGAGGGAGTTATTCTGTATCCTGACGCGGTCTGTCCCGGTGCAGGAATTTTCCGCACATGTGTTTTCTGTCCCAAACATCCGTGTTATTTTTCAGAATATGATCGACGAAAGCAATTATTCTGATACGGAAGTAAAGTATATCCGCCGGTTTGTCTTTGAAGGAGCTTTTTCTGTGATTTATGGCTGGTTAAACAGCGAGGATCCCGAACCGGCATCGGAGATTGCGGATGTGCTGGGGCTGCTGAAAGACAGGTTGTAAGGATCCATCCAGACGCTTATCTTATATAAAGTGCAGCTATTCAGAACCAGGCTCGAAAATGCTACGTATTTCTGAATAATTACAAATTTTTTATCTGTATGTGGCTTTTGTACGGAGATAAAAAAACGCAGGGATGATATAAAGTATGGCAGGAAATCATATGTTGCTGTAAAAAATAAAGAGTTGGATATCCTGTAATATAGTTGCGGTTATCCTTGTGCTTATTTTTATCTCGATTTATTTTATTTCCCCAGGTAATAAGGATGCTCTTTTAAGTTTTGGTGCTACAGGCATGGACTATCTCAACCGGGAATATTATCGGTGGATTACCTGCCTGTTTCTGCATTACAATATCGGGCACCTTTTCGTTAATTCCGCCGTATTACTTTCCGTGAGATTCCTGCTTGGTTCATTTGTTTTTGCCAAAATTTCTGCAAAATTCTACGTAGTTATAGTCTTTATCGGAACGGCACAGCACTG
>JAJBTR010000391.1 GCA_020860745.1 Lachnospiraceae bacterium
GATCATGATATCAAACCAGATTTTGCAGACAACGATTGACGGATTGAAGAATATTACAAGAGTAGATTTATGCGTGATTGATACAGAGGGTAAGATTCTGGCGAGCACATTTACTGACGCGGACCGCTATGTGGAGCCGGCGGTGGCATTTGTGGATTCCCCGGCGGACAGTCAGGTGGTTCTCGGATGTCAGTTTTTCAAGGTGTTTGATGAGCACCAGATGGAATATGTCCTTCTTGCTTACGGCGACAGCGAGGATGTTTACATGATCGGAAAGATTGCCAGTTTCCAGATTCAGAATCTTCTGATTGCATATAAGGAGCGCTTTGATAAGGATAATTTTATCAAGAATCTTCTACTGGACAATCTGCTTCTGGTAGACATTTACAATCGTGCCAAAAAGCTTCATATTGAGACGGATGCCCGCAGAGTGGTATATATAGTGGAGACAGATCAGGATAAGGATGGCAATGAGCTGGATCGTGTCCGCAGTATCTTTGAGGGGAGGAGCCAGGATTTTGTTACGGCGGTGGATGAGTGGAATATCATCGTGGTCAAGGAGGTTGATACCGCGGATTCCCTGGAGGATCTCCGCAAGACGGCTGAGGTGATTTACGGCCTCTTCAAGGGAGATAAATCGATCCATGTCGCATACGGAACCGTGGTCAATGAGATTAAGGAAGTGTCCCGTTCTTATAAGGAGGCGCGGATGGCGTTGGATGTGGGTAAGATTTTCTTTGAAGAGCACAACATCATCGCCTATGCTACGCTGGGAATCGGGCGCCTGATTTACCAGCTGCCGATTCCGCTGTGCAAGATGTTTATCAAGGAAATTTTCGGCGGACGCTCTCCGGATGAATTTGATGAGGAGACGCTGACCACGATCAACAAGTTCTTTGAGAACAGCCTGAATGTTTCTGAGACATCGCGGCAACTGTATATCCATCGCAATACTCTGGTATATCGTCTGGATAAGCTGCAGAAGAGTACAGGGCTGGATCTGAGGGTGTTTGAAGATGCAATTACCTTCAAGATTGCTCTGATGGTCGTCAAGTATATGAAATATATGGAATCTTTAGAATATTAGAATATCAGACCGACTGGAGATTTTTAACGGACTTTTCCTCGTAACTGTGAAGGCACTGAACAGTTATGAGGTGACTTTAGATACAGGTATGGGGGACATGAAAGCAGAAGAATGTGCCCCCATTTTCTATTGAATCATAGGGTCAGTTGTATTTGCGGTATATATGGCAGATACGAATTGCCCATTACCGACAGGAGGACAGGCAGTGATTACATTAAAAAATGTCAGCAAAGCTTATATCGAGGGCGTTCCCGCGCTGGAGGATATAAATATCCATATTGATCCGGGTGAGTTTGTGTTTGTCGTGGGAGACAGTGGCTCCGGCAAATCTACGCTGATCAAACTTCTCCTAAAGGAGCTTGACCCTACGTCGGGGACAATCATTGTAAATAAGAAGAATCTGGGAAAGCTCCGGCGGAAGCAGGTTCCTTATTTTCGCAGGAATATCGGATGCGTGTTTCAGGATTTCCGTCTTCTGAAGGATAAGAATGTCTATGATAACGTTGCGTTTGCACAGAGAGCAATCTCTGCTTCAAACCGTTCCATCAAGAAAAAAGTCCCAAGGGTTTTATCTGAGGTAGGACTGGCGGCAAAGTATAAGTCAAAACCGCATCAGCTTTCCGGCGGAGAACAGCAGAGAGTGGCGATTGCCCGTGCGCTGGTGAATCAGCCGAAGATTCTTCTTGCTGATGAGCCGACAGGCAACCTGGATTCGGGAAATGCCTGGGAGATTATGAAACTGCTGGAAGAGATTAATCAGCACGGCACTACGGTTCTGGTGGTGAGTCACAATATGGAGATTGTCGAGCAGATGAATAAGCGCGTGATCACTCTGCAGCAGGGACATGTGGTGAGCGACACGCAGATGGGCGGTGAAGTGATATGAAAATCAATACAATAGGTTATACGATAAAAGAGGGTTTCCGCAATGTCTGGATCAACAAGATTTTTTCCATTGCGTCCATTGCAACCATGGCGGCCTGCATTTTCCTCTTTGGTATTTTTTATTCCATACTGGTGAATTTTCAGAGCGTTGTGCAGGATGTGGAGTCCGGCGTGGCGATTACGGTATTTTTCGATGAGGGGACTACACAGGAGCGCATTGATCAGATCGGGGCTGAGGTGGCATCCCGGGAGGAGGTTTCCAATTTTAACTTTATCTCCGCTGATGAGGCGTGGGAGGATTACAAACTGATTTATTTTGAGGGAAATGAAGAAGCGGCGGCTGCCTTTGGATCCGAGAACCCGTTGGCGAACGAGGCTTCCTATGAGATCTATATGGAAGATATTTCCCAGCAGCAGGCTCTTGCGGAATATCTGGAAGGCCTGGAGTCTGTGCGGGAAGTACGCCAGTCCGAGACGGTGGCAAACACGCTGTCTGACGCGAACAAGCTGATCGGCGTGGTCTCTATAGCCATTATCATTATACTGATCTGTGTGGCAGTTTTCCTGATAAGCAACACGGTCCGTACCGGCATCACGGTGCGGAAAGAGGAGATCGGTATTATGAAGATGATCGGAGCAACTGATTATTTTGTCCGTGCGCCGTTTGTCGTGGAAGGCGTTCTGATCGGAGCAATCGGGGCCATTATCCCGTTGGCGCTTTTGTACGTGATGTATGGAAGAATTATTACTTATGTGGGAGAAAGGTTCGGATTCCTGAGCAATATGATTTCCTTTGTGTCGGCGCGGTCTGTGTTTACGATACTGCTGTCGGTGGGATTGATCCTGGGAATCGGCATCGGTTATATCGGAAGCCGGGTTACGGTGCACCGGCATATAAATGTATAGCAACAGTTCAGTCATGCGCATGTTCCGCGCGGACTGAACTGTTATGTGAGGAGAAGACGCACCGCAAGGTGCGTCTTTGCGTAAAAATGTGATTTAATTCTAAATTCCGAACCGGATACATAAATTAACACATCGGATTAATTTTTGATTTTGCACCTTATTATAAAGTGGATATGGCAAAGCAGAGTACGGTAAAGAGATATGGCGAATAATAAGAGAGAATATGAGATGGAAAGTGCGGAAAGCAGATCAGAAGTGATATCGGATGAGCCGGTATTTACTGTGGAGAGGAGCGAAATCAAAGCTGAAAGACCTGGAAGACGCGACCCGAACGAAAAACACAGCAGGAACAGACAGCGTGGGAATCACGGGTTCGCGAAGGGCTTCCTGTCCGGTGCGGTTGTGGCGGTGATCGTGACCACGGCAGTCATTTCTGCGGCACCCGGGATAGAAAGCGGTCAGCTTTTTTCCTCCGGCGAGAAGGTTCTGGACAGCGATACGGCAAACAAGATTGAGACTCTTGCAGCCTATATCCAGAGTTCCTATTATGAGGATGTGGATATTGAAGATCTGCGGGAAGGTCTGTACGAGGGACTTTTCGAAAATCTGGATATTTACTCTCAGTATTATACGGCGGAGGAATACGAAAGCCTGCTGGAGAGTTCTCTGGAGGGAACCTACTGCGGTATTGGCACCAGCCTGCAACAGGATACGGAAACGATGATGGTTTCCGTGGTACGCGTCTATGAGGGCTCGCCTGCCGAGGAAGCCGGACTGGAGGCCGGGGATGTGATTTATATGGTGGATGAATATGAGGCGACAAGTATGGAATTGTCAGAACTGGTCACTTACATCCGCGGGGAAGAGAGCACAACGGTTCATCTGGTAACTTATCGGAATGGAGAGGAGATTGAGTATGATATCGAGCGAAGGAATCTCACTTTCCCCACTGTGAGCAGTGAGATGCTGGATGATTCAGTCGGATATATTGCGGTTTCCGAGTTTACAGACGCTACGACAGAACAGTTCTCGACAGCTCTGGATGAGCTTCAGGATGCGGGGATGGAGTCCCTGATTGTTGATTTGCGTTCCAATCCCGGCGGTGTGCTGACGACAGTGTGCGATATGCTGGATGAGATTCTGCCTGAGGGACTGATTCTCTATACGGAAGACCGGGAGGGAAACCGTGAAGAGTATATGTCCACAGACGATACCTCTCTGGATCTGCCGCTGGTGGTTCTGGTGGATGAGAACAGCGCCAGTGCTTCGGAAATTTTTGCGGGAGCGATTCAGGACCGGGAGGCCGGAACGATTGTCGGTACCACCACTTACGGAAAAGGTGTGGTTCAGTCTATCCGTACGCTGAGCGACGGGACGGCGTTTAAAGTCACGACACACAGGTACTATACGCCGGGCGGCACCTGTATTCAGGATATCGGGATTACGCCTGATGTAGAGATTGAGTATGAATTTCTGGGCGGGGAGGACGATGAGTACAGCTATGAACTGGATAATCAGATCCAGAAAGCACTGGAGATTCTGCAGGAGGAGTAATCTGGATAGTTACGATTTGCAGCTTGTTCATTCACATGCGCAACAGCAGCCGCTTTTACGTAATATTTACAGTCAGATGATAGTTTTGCATCGGAAAATGTGGTATACTGAGCGCAGGCAATGAGCCGTGCTGCAGAGTGCAGATGGGTAGACACGGCGGAGTTCATGATATATTCTGATTTAGTAAGTAAGGGAGATATTTTGAAGAGGAAAAACAGGGATGAGTGTCTTTCAAATTTAATACAGGATTACGAAGATGCACATGTGGCGGAGATCTGTGCGGAGATGATACGGACTGTGCGTCCTTATCTGGAGAGAATCCGGACAGAAATGACGGAAAAGTATAACCGCCAGGTGGTGCAGTACATTACGTCCAGGGTAAAGTCGCCGGAGAGTATCCTGAATAAGCTCATCCGCAAGCGCCGAAGCCAGACGATGGAGAAAGCGTTGGAGACATTCCATGACCTGGCAGGGATTCGCATGGTCTGTACATTTCAGGATGATGTTTACCGTGTGGTCAAGGCGATCCGGAAAGTCCCTGTGCTGAATGTGATCAAGGTGAAGGATTATATAGCCCACCCGAAACCCTCCGGTTACCGCAGTATTCACATGATTGCGGAGGTTCCGGACTGCCCGGGCGACATCCTGCTGGAAATTCAGGTCTGTTCCGCGGCGATGAATTACTGGGCGATGCTTGATCACCAGCTCAGCTACAAAAACAGTAAGGTGAATTCCGCAAAGCTTGAGAATATGGAAAAAGAGCTGAAATCCTATGCCATGGATATCGCAAATATAGACAAAAAGTTTCTGAAAATCCGAAAGGAGATAGAGAAACTATGATATAATGAGTGCAAACGAGGAAAATACATGCTGGCATGTATTTGACGAGTGACGAA
>JAJBTR010000067.1 GCA_020860745.1 Lachnospiraceae bacterium
TCGTGGCGCAGAGGCGTTAACTTTTGGCTGCATAACTGGTGACCAGAATCTCCTCGCCCTCATGTAATGTGCGTAGATGCTCTTTATAAGGCAGAAGGAGATCTTTTTCCAGCCCCCAGTCGAGAAATGCGCCGATGCGGGTAATCTGGGCTACACGGAGCAGTGCGACGCTCCCGATGGTCAGGCGCGGCTCCCGGGTGGTTGCGATCGGCCGGTCGCTGGAATCTTTATACAGGAAAACCTCCAGCTGGTCTCCGGGGCGGGTGCCGGCAGGAACCTGCCTGGCTGGCAGTAATACGCGGTTGTCGTCGCCCGGGTTGTCAGCCAGGTAGATGCCAAAATCCACCTGCTTTACTACGGTTAGTGTCTGTTTTTCTCCTAATTTCATAAAAATCTCCGTTCCGCCGCCCTGTTGGACGGCACATGTATTCAAAGTGTTCGAAAAAACCGGGTTTTTGCTTTCGCGGGGCAGTCGGTTTTCCCGGACAAGCCGGGTAAGGAACTGTCGAAAAATTACTTATGCATCCTGCAGCGTCTGATAGGCAAATCGCAGTTCTTAAAAGCTTCGCTGCAGTCCACATGGCGGGATATGTTGTCAGCAATCCTCCCGGAACAATATGACTTCGCCATCCGCCTCGGCGTATTCCATCGGATCTCCGACCCGGATTTTTGCTCTGGCTCCGGTGATCTCTGTCACTTTCTCAGAAAAGCCGGCGGCATCCGCAAGCGGCAGGATCACATCCAGCTCTACCGTATCGGTATAACGGCTGTCAAGAACAACGGCTTTTTCCTCTGCAATCAGAAACTGCAGTTTGCCGACATAATTATAATCGGTGTGGATGGTCAGCCTGCAGCCGCTTTTTCGCTCAACGATAACGCAATGGGCAAGACCTTCCTGTGTGGCAGCCTGGTAGGCGCGGATCAGCCCTCCGGTGCCAAGGAGTGTCCCTCCGAAGTAGCGGGTAACAACCACGATGCAATTGTGGATATCTTCGTTCAGTAGAATATTCAGGATGGGTCTGCCTGCGGTTCCGCCGGGCTCTCCGTCATCGCTGCATCGCTGCAGTTCAGAATGTGTTCCGATGGTATAGGCATAGCAGTTATGCCGGGCGTCCCAGTATTTTTTCCGTGTTGCTGCAAGAAAGTCCAGCGCTTCTTTTTCTGAAGAAACCGGCTGAACGGTTGCGATAAACCGTGATTTTTTCTCTTCAATCTCTCCCTGTCCGCCGGTGTATACTGTTCTGTATGACATAAATAAGGTCTCCTTTGCCTGACTTTTGACATTATAGCACATTAATGGTAAAATGGAATACAAAAATGTGAGTCGGGGGTATGGAGGTTTGCTATGAACTATGGCAGGAAAGGCGTAGAAAAAAGGCGGGCTGCGCTATTGCCGCACGGGCGCTGGATCCGGAATAAGATAAAAGTGATTCTTTTGTCAGCGGCGCTGATACTGGCAATCGGAGCAGTATGGTATGGCGGGACTGTTGTATATGAGGCGGTGACGGACGTGATAGCGGAGGCTCCCGATATCAGCTCGATTGATGCGACACCCACCGGGTATATGTCTACTGTTTATGATGCTGACGGCAATGTTACGGCACAGTTGGTGGCGAGCGGCTCCAACCGTGTGTACGTGACGCTGGATGAGATACCGGAGTATCTGCAGCATGCTTTCGTCGCTATTGAGGACGAACGTTTCTATGAGCACAATGGTATTGATCTGAAAGGCATTTTCCGCGCGGCCATGGTCGGCATTTCAAGCGGTTCATTCAGCGAGGGTGCCAGCACCATTACACAGCAGTTATTAAAGAATAATGTTTTTGACGAGTGGACATCAGAAACCACAGAGAAGCAGAGATTTACGAGGAAGATCCAGGAGCAGTATCTGGCGCTGCAGCTGGAACAGGAAGTTTCCAAGGACTGGATCATGGAAAACTATCTGAATACCATCAACCTGGGTCAGAATACCCTGGGCGTCCAGGCGGCATCTAACCGCTATTTCGGAAAGGATGTCTCGGAACTGACCCTGTCAGAGTGCGCGGTGATTGCAGCGATTACGCAGAATCCATCTCAATATAATCCTATCTCCTATCCGGAAGAAAATAACGAGCGCAGACTGAAAGTCCTCTCTAATATGAAAGAACAGGGATATATTACGCAGGAGGAGTATGACGAGGCGGTTGCGGATAACGTATATTCAAGAATCAGCGAACATAATACGGCTTATGAGAGTGAGGTTTCCAATGTAACCTCTTACTTTGTGGATGCCCTGACGGAACAGGTACTTGAAGATCTCCAGACGGAGCTTGGCTACAGTGAGGCTGAGGCGTACAAGGCCTTATATAGCGGTGGCCTTACCATCTACTCCACACAGGATCCGGAGATTCAGGCCATCTGCGACGAGGAGGTAAACGACAGCTCCAATTATGAGATTGCGACACAGGTGTCCTTTTCCTATGCGCTTTCCATTCAGCAGGATGATGGGTCTGTGGTAAATTACAGCGAACAGAATATGTTATCCTGGCTGAAAGAGGAAAAAGGAAAAACTACGCTGAATTATAGCAGTGAGGAAGCTGCGACGGATGCGGTCAATGAGTATCGCGAGTCCGTTCTTCTGGAAGGAGGGACGGTGATTGGGGAAACGCTTACGTTCACCACGCAGCCACAGGCTTCTCTTACAATCATTGACCAGAGCACGGGCGAAGTGAAGGCTCTGGTGGGCGGCAGAGGAGAAAAGACGGCGAGCCTGACGTTGAACCGCGCTTATGACACGACCATGCAGCCGGGCTCTACTTTTAAAATATTGTCAACCTATGCGCCGGCTCTCGAGATGGGGCTTGTCAGTCTGGCGACTGTTGTCAAAGACGAGGCTGTCACTTATTCAAATGGAAAGGTCGTGAAGAATTCGGGCGGAACATATCACGGCAATGTCACGATCCGAACAGCTATCATTAATTCATATAATACCGTGGCGATTAAGACCAGCCGTGAGGTGACGATTGAAGAGTGTTATCAGTATGTGCTGGATTTTGGCATCACCACGCTGACGGAAGAGGATGTTGTGGAAGCATTGCCCCTCGGCGGTATCACAAACGGAGTCACGAATACGGAGCTGACAGCCGCATACGCTGCAATTGCGAACGGCGGCGTTTATAATGAGCCGGTTTTGTATACGCAGATCTTAGATCATGATGGAAATGTCCTGATTGACAGGACCCCGGAATCCCACAGGGTAATCGAGGAGACGACAGCGTGGCTGCTGACATCTGCTATGGAGGATGTAGTGGATTCCGGTACCGGGCGTGCTGCAAATTTCTCCGGCATGTCCGTAGCCGGCAAGACCGGTACGACAAATTCGACCCGGGCATCCTGGTTTGTCGGTTATACGCCGTATTATACCTGTGCGGTCTGGGGAGGATATGATGACAATTCTGAGCTGGAGTCAACGACTTTTACCAAGACACTGTGGAGAAGTGTTATGTCGCGGTTACATGAGGGGCTGGAGGATACGGGATTTTCCCGGCCGGATGGTATCGTTACCTGCACAATCTGTAACGAATCGGGATTGCTGGCCAGTGGATCCTGCACTTCGACCCATACAGAGTATTTTGCCAGCGGCACAGCACCGACTTCCGTGTGTAATTCCCATGTGACAGTGCGGATCTGCACGGAGAGCGGTAAGCTGGCAGGAGAATATTGTCCGGAGGAGTCGGTAGAGGAGCAGACGTTCACAAAGAGCTCGGTTCCTGCAGAGACGTGTGATGTGCATACGGAACCGGAGGAGACGGAAGAAGAGACAGTGGAAGGAACAACGGAGGGTGAAGGTGTCCAGGGAGAGACGGAAAGTCAGACTAATAGTGCGGTGACAGAGCAACAGTAAGGAAGGGTCACAAAATAACTTATGCAACAGGTTATTTTGCTGCAGTTCCCGAGAGAACTTTTTTGTGACAAGTATGTGAACGTGTTGACAACAAAATGTTACTTTGATATAATCTTCTGTGCGTGAAATGTAACAATTATGTAACAATTCAAGACACAGGAGATACATATGAAAGTATATACAAAAAGATTAGCGACATGTTTACTTACGGGAACAATAATTCTGACGACAGGGGTTACTCCGGCCATGGCGGATACGGCAGAACGCGATGCGGTAAGTCAGGCCAGCGGCTTGTCGCTGGCTCTTGCGGATGTTGAACTGCAGGCGGAAGATTCTGCGGAGACGGCGGCACAGACTCTTGTGGGGGCGGAAGCAGAAATGTTGTCCGGCGAGGAATCCGGAGGAGAATATGCGAATATCGGCGTAGTGGAAGCCGACAGCTATGTCAATGTCCGGGATGCTGCATCCACGGACGGAGAGATTGTCGGAAAGATGGAAAATCACTCGGTTGCCTTTGTAGAAAGTGAGGAAGACGGCTGGTACAAAATTACTTCCGGATCGATTTCAGGTTATGTGCTGGCGGAGTACCTCACAGTTGGAGATGCGGAACTGATTGATTCCGTAAAAACCCGCGTCGCGACTGTGACAGCAGATGCACTGAAAGTTCGTGAGGAGGCATCCACGGATGCTGCAGTTCTGCTGACTGTTGCAGCGGATACGCAGCTGACGGTAGTGGATGAGGATACTGCAGAATGGGTGCACGTCGAGACTTCCGATACAGAGGGATACGTGGCAGCGGAGTATGTGACGGTGGAGGATACCTATCTTTATGCGAAGACGCCGGAGGAGGTTTCCGGCGGCACAGCCGTGGCTTCCTATGCACTGCAGTTTGTCGGCAATCCTTATGTGTGGGGCGGGACAAGCCTGACGAACGGGGCGGACTGTTCCGGCTTTATTCTGAGCGTGTATGCACATTATGGTGTTTCACTTCCGCACTCCTCCGCAGCGCTTCGCTCTGTCGGCACAGAAGTGGATTACTCCGAGGCGAAGCCGGGTGATATTATCTGCTATAGCGGACATGTCGCTCTGTATATCGGCGGCGGGCAGATTGTGCACGCAGCCAATGAAAAGACCGGGATCACGGTTTCCTCCGCAACTTATAATACGATTCTTACGGTGCGTCGGATATTTGAGTAAATATTCTGAAAAATCTCTGCAAAATCCCGAGTTGCTTGTGATTGATAATCACTTTCAGACGAAAAAAATCGAATTTGCACGACCGGAAAAACGGGATAAATTATCAGTAATGCACAAAACGTTTGTTCCGGATTTGAGCTGTGGAAAATGCCTTTTTTCATCTTTTTCTGTGGATAATGTGAATAACTTTGTTAATAAGTCGGAAAAATGGCTGATTTTCGCAAATCCCGAT
>JAJBTR010000096.1 GCA_020860745.1 Lachnospiraceae bacterium
TGGATTATGAGGTGGAAATCTGTGACACAGTTGAGGTGCATGAAGATCTGGTGAAAAAAGTGATGGAGACGATGCCGGAGGAGACAGAACTGTATGATCTGGCGGAGCTGTTTAAGATCTTTAGTGATTCTTCCAGGATAAGGATTCTGTTTGTCTTATTTGAAGCGGAGGTCTGTGTCTGCGATCTGGCGAATCTGCTGCATATGTCGCAGTCGGCAGTTTCCCACCAGCTCAGGATTTTAAAGCAGAGCAAGCTTGTGAAAAACCGGCGGGAGGGAAAGTCTATCTTCTATTCCCTTGCGGACGACCATGTGCGGACAATCATCGCGCAGGGGAGGGAGCATATTGAGGAGGAATAGAGACCCTGTTATGAAAAGGGAAAGTTGTGTGATTTTAAATCTGCGTGCAAAAATCATTCACAAGTGCCTGAGCGATGTATAGAAGAAAAAGGAAATTGCCGCCTTGCAAGATTCATCTTGAGGCGGCAATTTGTTTTTATACATAAACTGAGGTTTATAAAAATTTCATATTCTTTACAAAAAATTATCGGGGTCTGACCCTACTCTACCTGACCCTACTCTACCGAGTAGTTCGGTGCTTCTTTTGTGATGTGGATGTCGTGCGGATGGCTTTCCTTTAAGGATGCCGCCGATATCTTTACGAAGCTGCTCTTCGCGGTCAGTTCCGGAATGGTCGGAGCGCCGCAGTAGCCCATGCCGGAGCGGATGCCGCCGACCAGCTGGAAGATGGTGTCCTCCACGCTGCCCTTGTATGCGACGCGGCCTTCCACGCCCTCGGGAACCAGTTTCTTGGCGTCCTCCTGGAAGTAGCGGTCTTTGCTGCCGTTCTCCATGGCGGCCAGGGAACCCATGCCGCGGTATACCTTGTACTTACGGCCCTGGTAGAGTTCGAAGTCCCCGGGAGCCTCGTCACAGCCCGCAAACATGGAACCCATCATGCACACGCTGGCGCCGGCTGCAAGAGCTTTGGTCATATCGCCGGAATACTTGATGCCGCCGTCCGCGATGATCGGAATATCGTATTCTTTGGAAACATTGTAGCAGTCCATGATCGCCGTGATCTGGGGAACGCCGATACCTGCGACAACACGGGTCGTGCAGATGGAGCCGGGTCCGATGCCGACCTTGACAGCGTCAGCGCCCGCCTCAATAAGGGCTTTTGTCGCTGCCCCTGTGGCTACGTTGCCTGCGATGACCTGAAGATTCGGATAAGCTTCTTTGATCTGTCTGACCGCGTTCAGAATATTCAGGGAGTGGCCGTGCGCGGAATCTACAACAATGACATCCACATGGGAGTTTACCAGGGCTGCCACGCGGCTCATCATATCATGGGTAATGCCGACGCCTGCACCGCAGAGGAGGCGTCCCTGTTCATCCTTTGCGGATGAAGGGTATTTGATCTGTTTTTCAATATCTTTGATGGTGATCAGACCTTTCAGTTTGAAATCATCATCCACGATAGGGAGCTTTTCTTTTCTGGATTTTGCGAGGATCGCTTTCGCCTCCTCAAGGGAAATTCCTTCTTTAGCGGTGACCAGACCGGTGCTGGTCATGCACTCGCTGATCTTCTTGCTGAAATCTGTCTCGAACTTCAGGTCGCGGTTCGTGATAATGCCGACCAGAGTGCCGTCGTCCTGGATGATCGGGACGCCGGAAATGCGGAACTTACTCATGAGGTTGTCCGCGTCGAGCAGAGTGTGATCTGCGGAGAGAGAGAACGGATCAGTGATGACGCCGTACTCGGATCGTTTTACTTTGTCAACTTCTTCGGCCTGTGCTTCGATAGACATATTCTTATGGATGATGCCGATACCGCCCTGTCTGGCCATGGCAATTGCCATCCTGTGTTCCGTTACCGTGTCCATGCTTGCACTCATCATGGGGATGTTCAGAGTGATTTTATTGGTTAATTTCGTCGTCAGATCAATCATATTGGGTGTTACTTCGGAATAAGCAGGTACCAGTAACACGTCATCAAAAGTAATTCCTTCACCGATGATTTTGGCCATTTTTCTCTCCTTTCACAGGCGGGTGTTCGCCTCACAAAGACAAATCTGTTAAAAAGTTTTTTTCCATTATAGTAATTCCGGTTGACAATGTCAACGATTTTTATTTTCAAAGGGATGATTTTGTGGTATGGTAATTTATATACGTTGTTTTAAAAAATTCGACAACTATCGATGGATTGTTTTTGAGAGAAATCAAGAGATCAATTCACAACTGTCAGGTATTTTGGTTTCGTTATTTGCGCGGTGCAGCTGCAGGTAACACAGAATGTTTGTATCGGTATAAGAGGAGACGGCAGCATGAAATTTCGGCCCTGCATTGATATACACAATGGAAAAGTGAAACAGATTGTGGGCGGCTCTCTCCGCGATGAGGGCGGTGCGGCGCGGGAAAATTTTATCTCGGAGCAGGATGCAGCCTTTTATGCGGAATTATACAGACGCAGGATGATCCGCGGCGGTCACGTGATTTTGTTGAATGCACAGGATTCCCCTTATTATAAGGAAACGAAGCGGCAGGCGCTTCTGGCACTTGCGGCATATCCGGGCGGGCTGCAGGTCGGCGGCGGGATCACCCCGGCGAATGCAGCGGAGTTTCTGCAGGCGGGAGCTTCCCATGTGATTGTGACTTCCTGGGTATTCCGCGATGGCATGCTGAATTACCGGAATCTGGAAAAGCTCTGCCGCGTGACCGGACGGGAGCGCCTGGTTCTGGATTTAAGCTGCCGGAAAAAGGATGGCGATTATTATATCGTTACCGATCGCTGGCAGAAGTTTACGGAGGAGAAAATTACGGAAAAGCTGCTGGACGATTTGAAGGATTACGCGGATGAGTTTCTGATTCATGCGGTGGATGTGGAGGGAAAAGCTTCCGGTATTGAGCGCGGACTTGTGGAACTGCTGGGGAACTGGCGCAGGATTCCCGTCACATATTCATACGGAGTGGGCTTTTTTACTCATTTAAAACAGCTGTATGAGTGGGGGCAGGGGTGTCTGGATGTTACCATCGGCAGTGCGCTGGATATTTTCGGCGGGACGATGGATTTTGAGGAGGTGCTGAAATTCCTGGAGGCACTTAGTATGTGAGGGATTCAGAACATGGAATGGGAGCGCAGAGCTCCTGCATATAGAATGCATTAAAGTAAATGGAAACGTCGGATATCCCGGTTTTCAGGAATGGGTAAATCGGCAGCCGAACAGGAGTATAACCCGGAATCTATAATATCAGCCTCTTTCTTACGGTGACAAACATAAGCGGGGGACGGAACTATGATATAGAAATAGGAGGAAAAGATGAGCAAGTACACACAGCAGGATATCATACAAATGATAGAAGAGGAGGATGTGGAGTTTATCCGCCTTCAGTTTACAGACATTTTCGGGAGACTGAAAAATGTGGCGGTCACCAGCAGTCAGCTGGAAAAGGTGCTGGATAACCGCTGTATGTTTGACGGTTCCTCCATCGAGGGGTTTGTCCATGTGGAAGAGTCAGACCTTTATCTGCACCCGGATCTGGATACGTTTACCATCTTCCCGTGGAGACCGCAGCAGGGCAAGGTGGCGCGCTTTATCTGCGATATCTATGATCCGGAGGGGAATCCGTTTGACGGGGATCCCCGCAGGATTCTGAAGAATGTGGTGAAGCAGGCGGAGGATATGGGATATGGCTTTGAAATCGGGCCGGAATGTGAATTTTTTCTCTTTAACACCGATGACAGCGGACGTCCCACCACAGAGAGCGGCGAAGTTGCCGGGTATTTTGAGATGGGTCCCAATGATCTGGGGGAGAACGCCCGGCGGGATATGGTATTGACGCTGGAGGATATGGGATTTGAGATTGAGGCTTCCCATCATGAGGCGGCGCCGGGACAGCATGAGATTGACTTCAAATATGAGCCGGCTATCCATGCTGCGGACAATATCATGACCTTTAAGCTGGCGGTCAAGACCATTGCAAAGCGTCATGGACTGTACGCTACCTTTATGCCGAAGCCGAAGTCGGATGTCAACGGATCCGGTATGCATATCAACATGTCCCTCTCCAGGGATGGGAAAAATATTTTTACCGATCCGGACGATGAGTATGGATTGAGCAGAGAGGCATATTATTTTATCGGGGGTCTGATGAAGCATGTGTACGGCATGTGCGCGATCACCAATCCGCTGATCAATTCTTATAAAAGGCTGGTTTCCGGATTTGAAGCGCCGGTTCATATTGCATGGTCCGCGAAGAACCGCAGCCCGCTGATCCGTATCCCGTCCCTGCGCGGCGGCAGCATGCGGATTGAGCTTCGGAGTCCCGATTCCGCGGCAAATCCTTATCTGGTGAGTGCCCTCTGTCTGGCGGCCGGTATGGATGGTATTCAAAATCAGATTATGCCTCCGGAGAGCATCCGGAAGAATATTTATCAGCTGTCTGATGAAGAGTGCAGGCAGCTCGGTATACAGCAGTTGCCGACGAACCTCAGAATGGCTCTGAACGCGATGGAGAAGGATGAATTTGTCCGCGGTGTTCTGGGAGAGCATATTTCTACGGTATATCTGAAAGCCAAGAGGAAAGAGTGGGATGCTTATTACCGGACAGTCAGTGAATGGGAAGTGAATGAGTATCTGAATAAGTATTAAAAAGGTGGATGCAGAAGGTTGACAGGAATTATCGTTGCATTTCCCAAGGCGGATGTGGGGAAAAAAATCAAAACAATACTGGTCCGAAGCGGATTTCGTGTGGACGGCGTCTGCACTACCGGCGCCCAGGTGATCCAGGAGGCAAACAGCCTTCAGGATGGGGTGGTAGTGTGCAGTTATCGTTTGCCGGACATGATTTACCGCGAATTAAAAGAATATCTTCCTGCCGGCTTTCAGATGGTTACGATTACATCGAAGGATGCATGGGAAGAAAACGGCGACGCGGATGTGATCAGCCTCACGCAGCCGCTGAAGGTGCATGAACTGATCTCCACGATGGAGATGGTTACATACAATCTGCAGAGAGCGAGAAAACGGCGGAAACAGCAGCCTGTGAAGCGGTCCGCGGAGGAACAGGAGCTGATCGACAAGGCGAAAAGCATCCTCATGAGCCGAAATAATATGACGGAGCAGGAGGCGCACCGCTATCTGCAGAAGACGAGTATGGATAACGGGACCAGCTTCACGGAGACAGCGCAGATGATCCTGAGTATGATGGACTTTTGATGATCCGGTCTACAGGGTTGTTTCATGAAGAAATTTTAAACATAAGATAAATGCTGAATTTAA
>JAJBTR010000223.1 GCA_020860745.1 Lachnospiraceae bacterium
TATAATACAAATAAAAAGAGGAACAACCGAAGAATTATATTTGATGACTGACGAATCATACAGGGAGGACAGGAGAGAATCACAATGAAAAAAGTAAGAGTCGGTTCCGGTGCCGGGTATGCAGGTGATCGGATTGAACCCGCCATTGATTTGATGCAATACGGAAAACTGGATTACATTATTTTTGAATGTTTGGCGGAGCGGACAATTTCCATTGCACAGAAGAAAAAACAGGAGAATCCGAAGCTGGGATATAATGATCTGCAGGAATATCGGTTTGACCGAATCCTGGAGGCCTGGAGAGAAAACCCGGTGCGCGTGATCACAAATATGGGAGCGGCGAACCCGAAGTCCGCGGCAGAAAAGTGCCGGGAGATGGCGGCGAAAAAAGGAATTATCGGTTTAAATATCGCGTATGTGACCGGCGATGATGTCACAGACCGCTTGGAGGAATATCGGGATTGTGTGGCGATAGAAACCGGTCGGCCGCTTTCTGAAATTCATGGAGAAATTCTATCGGCTAACGGTTATATTGGTGTGGATGGGATTGTAAAAGCGTTGAATGCAGGGGCAGATATTGTGATTACCGGACGTGTGGCTGACCCATCTCTGACGCTGGGACCTCTGGTGTATGAATTTGGATGGAGCATGGATGATTATACTCACCTCGGCCGGGGCACTCTTGCGGGGCATTTGCTGGAATGTGCCGGTCAGGTAACAGGGGGCTATTATGCCGACCCGGGTTGCAAGGATGTGCCGCGACTCTGGGATCTGGGATTTCCCATTGCTGAGGTGGACGAGGATGGCATCTGTGTGATTTCCAAGCTGGAGACAGCTGGTGGGATGGTAACGGAGGACACAGTAAAAGAGCAGATTATTTATGAGATACAGGATCCGGAAAATTATTATACGCCGGATGTCATTGCTGATTTTTCTAAAGTTTGTGTGGAACAGATTGGTAAAGACCAGGTGCGGATCACGGGTATCGATGGCAAGGCTCCAAATGGATATTATAAGACCAGTGTTGGCTATCATGACTGTTATATCGGTGAGGGGCAGATCAGCTACGGCGGAAGTAATGCTTTGAAAAGGGCACAGTTAGTCAGGAAAGTTCTGGAACATCGCTTTGCGATGAAAGAAATGGAACTGGAGGAAGTACGGTTCGACTATATCGGGATGAATTCATTGTACCGGGATGAGATATCGAGAGAAATCGCAGATTTTTCCGGATACCCTGTAGAGGTTCGTCTGCGTGTGGCGGCCCGCACCCAGGATTGGGAGACAGCGGAACTGATTGGAAATGAGGTGGAGGCACTTTACACCAACGGTCCCTGCGGCGGCGGCGGAGCGGAAAAACGGATCCGGGATATTGTCAGCATCGCTTCGATTCTGATTCCGGTCGAACAGTTTGAAATTCGTGTGGCGTTAGTCTGAAAACTGCGGTGTTGTAAGCAGACGGAAGTAAAATGATAAAACGAATCATATTTTAGCAAGCTTTGAAAATGACAAAGGAGACTGAGATGAAATTAAAGGAATTTGCCCATTCCCGGACTGGAGATAAGGGAAATATATCCGTGATATCGGTGATTGCCTACAAAAAAGAAGACTATCCCCTTTTGCTGGAACGTGTGACGGCTGAAAGAATCAAAGAATATTTCTCAGAGATTGTTCACGGGAACGTGACACGTTATGAAATGCACGGTATCTGTGCGCTGAATTTTGTCATGGAGGACGCTCTGGGAGGCGGTGTGACACGGTCGCTGGCATTGGATATGCATGGAAAAACGCTGGGGAGTGCGCTGCTGGAAATGGAAATTTAGAAAGGTGATACAGCGGATCCGGATGATAAAAATGAGAAATATCCGATAAACTTGTAGATTTTGTAAGGATCGATAAATTAATACCCATGATAGCCCTGCGAAGAAGGAGGGGAGAGTTTGGTTGCAGAGTGAATCCAGGCCGCTATATAAATATAAAATATATGTATGAAAACCAAGAAAAGGAGAAAAAAGAGATGAAAAAGAGGATACTTGCATTATTATTGTCATCAGCAATGGTTGTGACAGCCTTGAGTGGATGCGGAGGAGGTACTACTTCCGCAGAGAGCAATGAAAATTCAACCGAGTCAGCAGACGCGGAAAGCGAATCGGTGAATTCAGGTACAGAAAGTGAAAGCAGCACGGTGACAATCAGCGCGGACAGCGAAGTTTATTCTGCAGATGAAGTGACTACAGGCGGAACCCTTCGAATCGGAACAACGCAAAACCCTTCTGTTGTGGGATATACACCGGAAATTACATCCAATTCCCATATTCAGTTTTTGAGATGTGCTTATGAGTCTCTACTCTATTATGATGAGGACGGTAATCTGACAGGGCAGTTGGCGACAGACTGGGAAACGAATGCGGATGACTGTACAATTAGCTTTACGTTGATGGAAGGGGTACAGTTCTCTGATGGAACTGACTTTAATGCGGAGGCGGTGAAGTGGAACATAGAGCAGTATCAGGAAGCCGGACGCTCAGAGGTTTCTTATATTGAAAGCATAGAAGTGATCGGAGATTACAGCGTTCTGATTCATTTGAACTCATGGAATTCTTCTGCATTGGAGTGTATCGGATTCTTCGTATATTATATGTCTCCGTCTGCTTATGAGGAAAATGGCGTTGACTGGATGCGTGTCAATTCTGCCGGCACTGGCCCCTTTATTGTTACTGATTTCGAACAGGGTGTGTCTGTAAGTTATGAAAAGAATGAGAACTATCGGGTAGAGGGGCAGCCATATCTGGATGGCATTGAATATACAATTTACGCGGATGTCACAACTGTTGAGAATGCCATGCTTGCTAATGAAATAGATGTAATAACTTATGGTGGAGATGTGGATATGATTACGCATCTGGCAGACGAAGAGGATATCCTCATAAGTCGGAATGAAAATGGTCTGGGGGCAGAGTCTGTGGGGCTGATTACCAGCAGCGCGGACGAGGATGATCCATTCTATGATGCGCGGGTCAGGCAGGCATTTTGCTATGCAGTCGACTATGATAGTATTATCGAAGCTTTGAGTTATGGAATTTATACAGTTACAGATCAGTGGGCAGTTCCTGGTTCTGTAACGTATAATACAGATATGGAAGGATATTCCTATGATCCGGAAAAAGCGAAAGAACTTTTGGCAGAAGCAGGATACGCGGATGGTTTTGAGACGACCATTTACACAACAAATAACGGATTTTACCAGAATGTAGTTCAGGCGGTATCAGCGCAATTGGCAGAGGTTGGTATTACAGCAAATGTTGAAATTGTAGACAGTGCAACGATGAATTCGCAGATGACAGACGGATGGAATGGTATCACCTGGCACTTTGCATCTATTGGTCCGGATCTTGGATTATATATGGCGCGCCATCTGAGTGAGGATGGTTCCTATTATGCACCTGGTATCCAGCACCCGCAGGATTGCCTGGATTTGTTGAGCGAGGTTCAGAGTGCTACGGATGAGGACAGCAAGATGGCATTGGAGTGGGAACTGATGGAAAAGGTATACGGAGAGCAGGCATTGTTTGGAAGGACAATGTATGTATCGCTGATTGTCCATGAGCGTTATGATTATGTAAAGGGCGGGCAGTTCGGTCTTGTCCATGCGGCAACCTGGTCACCGGCTACAACATGGATGGATAAATAGTATCTGGCTTTTGATTGACGGATAAACAAATAGTTTCTCAGATTTTACGGGGCTGTCATGTTGTATGACAGCTCCGGGCGGTAAAAGGGAAGGAGAACTTCTATGGGAAAATATATATTGAAACGACTGGGACAATCGCTTATTGTCGTCTTTATTGTCACGGTCATCGTCTTCGGCCTGATGCATATGCTTCCTGGCGATCCGGTGAAGATTTATCTTGGAGAATCAGCTACCGAGGAACAAATAGTGTATTACACGCAGATGTTTGGGCTGGATAAACCACTGTATGTCCAGTATGCGAAGTGGATTGTCGGTTTGTTTAAGGGAGAGATGGGAACCTCCATTGTTTACCATACAGATGTTTCTGCTCTGCTCTTAAAACGTGTAAGGTGTACGTTGTCGGTTACTGTGCCGGCATTTGTATTGGCTCTGGTTCTGGGTGTAATCCTTGGTGTCGTCACAGCGACACATAGAGGAAAAAAGCTGGATTCTATCATCACTTCAATTTCCAATGTCGGGATTGCGACTCCTACATTCTGGATTGGTATAATTCTGGTATATATTCTGGCGTTAAAGCTGAATATGTTGCCAAGTTCCGGATATGTTTCTATGAGTGAAAGTGTTGGTGGGCATATTAAGTCGTTAATTATGCCGGTTTTTGTGTTGTCATTGGGTTATCTGGCATCTACCATCCGCCAGACGCGATCGTCCATGTTGGAGGTCATATCTCAGGATTACATCAGGACGGCATGGGCAAAAGGTTTGAGCGGGAAAACAGTGATTTATAAGCATGCACTGCGCAACGCATTGATTCCTATTGTTACTGTGACGGGAAATACTGTGGGCGGTCTGATCGGCGGTACGGTGATTATTGAAAATCTGTTTAATATCCCGGGAGTCGGTTCTTTGATGCTGACGGCAATCATGAACAAGGACTATATGGTAGCACAGAATATCACATTTCTCATTGCTGTGGTAGTAGTGGTATGCAACCTGGCGATTGATATCCTGTATGGATATATTGATCCGCGCATCAGGGTTGCAGAGTAGGGAGGTGTGAAATGAAAAAGAAAGAAATGAAGAAAACGCTTACTCCTGCTCTGGAAAATAGAAGACAGTTCCTCAGTACCTTTTTTGCGAGAATACCGGTCAGAATCGCCTTTGTAATTTTTATAATTATAATATTTCTCGCGGTTTTTGCCCCTCTTGTAGCGCCTTATGACCCGACGCAGCAGGATTTGACTAATATGTTTGCCGGAGTGTCGCGGAAACATATTTTTGGCACTGATGCTTTGGGCAGGGATATCTTTTCAAGAATTGTGTATGGAACCAGAGCTTCTCTTTCTGTAGGAGTCGTGTCTACGTTGATTGCCGGTTGTCTGGGTATTATGTTGGGATTGATTGCGGGATATATTGGAAAAGTTGTGGATGCGGTGATCATGAGAATTATGGATGCCATGATGTCTATACCGGTGGTTATCCTGGCACTGTTTTTAGGTTCCATTTTTGGAAAAGGTCTCGGAAACATCATGTTATGTATTGGAATTGTAATGATG
>JAJBTR010000079.1 GCA_020860745.1 Lachnospiraceae bacterium
GTCTTAACCACATCGTAAGCTGAACTTCTTACTCCAACCTTCCCAACAAGTCCTACTCGTTCCTCAAATTCCATATAACATGCCAAAATAACTTTCAGCATATAGCGAATGAATGGTGTTGCATCATTTTCCTCTTTATGCCAACCGTAATCCGCTTTCTCAAGCATATCATAATAGACATCCTTTGTAGTTTCAATCCTCTTTTCAATGCTGACGTACTTTCCTACCTCGTAGCCGTTCTGGTAAAGCAGAAGAAGCGTCAGCAACCGGCTCATCCTTCCATTTCCGTCATTAAAAGGATGAATGCACAGAAAATCACATATAAAAGCCGAAATCAAAATAAGCGGATCAACAATCTCCATGGACAACGTCCTTGTATAACTATCACAAATTGCTTCAATTGCAGCTTCTGTTTCATAAGGAGCAACCGGTGTAAAGCGTGTCACCTGTGTTCCATCCGGGTGCGTTTCGTTAATATAATTCTGCACATTCTTAAAGTGGCCACCGTAAGACAATCCTGCATACTTCATCAGATCTCTGTGCAGCTGCAATATATAAGCGGATCTCACCGGAATATAATCATGGCTCTCGTGGATTGTGTTCAAAACATCTCTATAACCCATAATTTCGCTTTCATCACGATTTCTTGGTGTTGTCTTCTCTTCCACCAACTGCTTCATTCTCGTACTGGTTGTCACAATCCCTTCAATCTTATTCGATGCCTCAGTACTCTGAATCTTTGCAATTTCAATCATACGAGTCAATTCAACCGGTTTTTGTCGAACGTATAAATCCTGCCGACCTTTGTATTCGTGTATCTTTGACAGATAGGTTATAATTTCCATATCCCACGTTTTTTGCGCAAGCTTAGAATAATCAAAACTTCTCATACATCACCTGGGGCTGATACGTTTGCTTATTTTTTCGTCCAGCCTTGCTTTCCTTTCGTCCAAATCCTACCCCATTTTGGACGAAAAGTCAACAAGGTGGACGAAAGCATTTCTCTCAAAGGAACTCCTTACTTCTCCCACGGCATCTCCGGATTTGTGAAATGCCCGTAAGTGGAAACCTGATTGTAATCCACATCCAGAAGTCCTAATTCTGAAGACAACGTCTTCCAACCTGTATCACTTAAGAAATTCAGGCACTTCCCCAAATCCCATGCTGTCCACGTAGTATGCTTTTCGAGTTCGACCCTGACACAAGACCACTATATCGCTTATGCTATAATGCAGTTTTTCATTATGTGTTCGACACCAATCGTCACCGCGACCGTGTTGAGCATCTTCTCAGCGCACTGCTCAACCAGAAAGTGCATATCATCGATGTACTTCCCCGCGAGGGCACTCAGATGGCGGAGATGGGATCGGAAGTCGTCGTGGATCTGCTCGTGCGCCTGGAAGACCGGAGCCTCGTGAATCTGGAAATCCAGAAGTACGGCTACAAATTCCCCGCCATGCGTATGGACTGCTACTGCGCAGATCTGATCATGCGGGAATATAACCGCCTGCATAACAAGTACAAAGAGAAATTTACTTATCAGAAGCTCCACCCTGTTATCGCAATTGTGCTGATGGAGAAAAGCTCCTCAGAATTCAACAACTTTCCCGATGTCTATATTCATCACGGAAATACGACCTGGGACAGCGGCCTGACGCTTCCCTCTTTGACCCGGCAGGTCTATGTTTGCCTTGACAAATTCAGCAATGTCATGCAGAATAAAGACATTAGAACCGAGTTGGAAGCATGGCTTACGGCGCTCACTACGCAGAGCCTTGCGCGCATTGATGAACTGATCCGCAAATTCCCCGATTTTGCTGCTATCTACCGTGAAATCTTCGAATTTCGGACCAGACCGGAGGAGTTGATTCACATGTATTCAGAAGTACTGGCTGCGGCAGACCGCAACATGGACCGGATGATGATTGACGAGATGCAGGAGGAAATCGAAAAGCTTTCAAAAGAAATTGCTGAAAAAAGCAGGCTCTTGCTGAACAGAGCGCTGCTCTCGCTGACAAGGATGCTGCTCTTGTCAAACAGCAGAATCGCATCGAAGAGCTTACCGCAAAACTCACCATGTTTGAAAAGAAATAAACCTGCACAATCCGGCTTCGAGGATGTTGATGTTTATACTTCCTCGAAGCCTGTTTTCATCCACATCAATCTCTCTTAAAAATATCCCTCGTATACACTTTATCCTTTACATCGTCCAATTCTTCTGCGTTATACCGATTCGCAATAATGGAATCCGACTGACACTTAAATTCCTCCAGGTCATTCACAACCCGGGATCCGAAGAAAGTCTCGCCATCTTTCAGTGTCGGTTCATACACAATCACGGTTGCGCCCTTTGCCTTGATCCGCTTCATCACTCCCTGGATCGAAGACTGGCGGAAATTATCGGAATTACTCTTCATGGTAAGCCGGTACACACCGACGACAACTTTTCTCTCCTTCTCACTGTTCCAGTCCTCGTTTGCACTGTACGCCCCGGTCATCTCCAGGACACGGTCTGTGATAAAATCTTTCCTGGTACGGTTACTCTCCACAATCGCCTGGATCAGGTTTTCAGGCACATCCGCATAATTCGCAAGGAGCTGCTTTGTATCTTTCGGAAGGCAATAGCCACCATATCCAAAGGACGGATTATTATAATGGGAACCGATTCTCGGATCCAGGCAGACGCCGTCGATAATCTGCTGTGTATCCTGCCCTTTAATCTCTGCATAAGTATGCAGCTCTGTGAAGTACGAGCCACGGCGCGGCAGATATTGATTGGCCAACAGTTTGACCGCCTCCGCCTCGGTAAAGCCCATGATCAGCGTATCGATATTCTCCTTGATTGCACCTTCCCGGAGCAGTTCCGCAAATGTATTTGCCGCCTTAACAAGCCGCGCATTCTTCACGTCCGTTCCGACAATAATACGGGACGGATAAAGGTTATCATAAAGGGCCTTGGATTCACGCAGGAATTCCGGGCTGAAAATAATATTGTCACAGTGAAATCGTTTCCGAATATCAGCCGTATATCCCACCGGAATCGTAGACTTGATTACAATAACGGCATCCGGATTGTATTGAATCACCAGCCGTATCACATCCTCCACCGCAGAAGTATCAAAAAAATTCTTCCTGCTGTCATAATTTGTCGGAGCAGCGACTACCACAAAATCAGCGGAAGAATAAGCCGATTCCGCATCCAGTGTCGCGGTAAGGTCAAGTTCTTTTTCTGCAAGGTACTTTTCTATATATTCATCCCGGATCGGCGATATTCTCTGGTTTATTTTATCGACCTTTTCCGGGATGATATCCACCGCCATCACTTTGTTATGCTGAGCCAGCAATGTAGCGATGGACAGACCGACGTATCCCGTACCTGCAACCGCGATATTCCATTTACTCATAATTTTAAAACTCCTCTCGATCATCTCTTTTAACAATAGCAATGCATTTTCATGCATAAAAATAAGAGTCTGGATAAGGCTCTTCTCTAAATCTCCGTTCCGGATACGGATAAACCGGAATTGAAATTATTTTCATTTCTGTGCCGCATAACATTTATCAGCCAATTCACATACGATTCATCAGCAGACAACGGCTAACTCAGATAAAACTCCCTGTACCATTCCGCAAATTTTCTCAGTCCTGTTCGCAGATCTGTTCCCGGCCTGAACCCGAAATCTTTCTCCAGGGCACTGGTATCTGCATAGGTAACCGGCACGTCGCCCGGCTGCATCGGCACAAGTTCCCTGTGGGATTCAAAATCATAATCCCGCGGCAGCACTCCCGCCCGGATCAGTTCCTGCTGAAGAATATCTACAAAATCCAGCAGATTTTCCGGCGAACTGTTTCCGATGTTATAGACGGCATAGGGAGGCATTGGCAATCCGTCTTCTCCGATCTTTCGTTCCGGCGCCCTCTGCATCACGCGTTTCACGCCCTCCACGATATCGTCCACATAGGTAAAATCACGTTTACAGTTTCCATAATTAAAAATCTGTATCTTTTCCCCCGCACGTAGTTTGTTTGTAAAACCGAAATATGCCATGTCCGGACGCCCCGCCGGTCCGTATACCGTAAAAAACCGCAAGCCTGTGGATGGAATATTATAAAGCCTGGCATACGCATGAGCGAGAAGCTCATTGGATTTCTTTGTAGCAGCATAAAGTGATACCGGCTGGTCCACCTTGTCTTCTGTGGAATATGGCACTTTTTTGTTGCTGCCATACACAGATGATGAGGAAGCATAAACAAGATGCTCCACGCCAGAGCTGCCGCCATCATAGGAATGGCGGCAGGCTTCCAGAATATTGTAAAAACCAATCAGATTGCTTTCGATATAGGCATCGGGATTGCTGATACTGTATCGAACGCCGGCCTGTGCGGCCAGATTCACTACAATCGATGGCCTGTAATCTCTGAAAACAGAATTCACATGATCCCTGTCTGCGATATTTCCTTTCACAAATGTCCAGATTGACTGCGGATATGCGTCGGCAGTTTTCTGGATTTCATCCAGTCGATACAGCTTGATCGACACATCATAGTAATCATTTAAGCTGTCAATCCCGATGATATTCACAGGAGACTGGGTTCGAATCAGCTCCTGCACAAGATTTGCGCCGATAAAACCCGCCGCTCCTGTGATTAATATTGTTTTGTTTTTTAAGTTCACGTTACGATTCAACATTATCTACCTCCTGATTTCTCGCCAGACAAAGCACCGCTTCCTGCACATAATCCACAGTCAGAATCTTCCCTGAAAATCAACTAATTCTTTTTAATCTTCCAATTTCAAATTTTCTCTTGCATTCCGAAAAAACCTGTGCTATCCTCAATACATCAAATGCGGCTTTTCTTGCCGCAGCATATCTTTTGCGTCACGCATCTTTATTTTCGGAATCCCGTTTCGTGGACATGATCCGACAATAATAAGCAGTATGCAAATGAACAACCATTATATTTTATTGTAAGGAGGAACATGTCTATGATCAAAAACACATGCAGCATCTCTCATTTAACCGGCAGCCAGGTATCACCTGCGGAGATTTTAGATCAGGTAAAAAAACACCCGGTCGCCTATGGCCTCTACCAGAATTTTCCCTCGAAGTACCAGAAAGAATTCCTGGATTTCTGTTCCGGGAAAAACAGCATCTATATTTGCTACGATGCTGTTTTTCACTATGTGTTCGACACCAATCGTCACCGCGACCGTGTTAAGC
>JAJBTR010000291.1 GCA_020860745.1 Lachnospiraceae bacterium
TGGAAAACGCGGCGGCCTGTGAGGACAAAAATGGTGTCGGGTGCGACATGAATCCGTCTCTTCCCCTCAGTCACGATGGAGAGATTGGTGATTGTAAGGTATAAAATGTACTCATCCTGCGGCAACGATTCTTCCGCAATTTCTATTATCTTCTTCTCTTTGTTAGAAAAGGTCAGGTGGAAGGTTTCCATCACTTTTTGCGTATCATTCCTCAAGGGGCAGTCTCCTTTAAAAACTTTTTGTGTTGGGGCAGCCGGTGTAGCAGCATTCCAAGGGGGGTACAAAGAACGGCATGGATTGCAAACCGGTTTTCAGGCGGTTCAGCTTAGGAACTGTCCTGAAATAATATGCACATCCTGCACAGGCTAATGCGCGAATCGCAGCCTCTAAAAGCCTCGCCGTTTACAAATTCCCGTATGGGTTCGTTTCAGTTGGTTTCCTTACCTTCCCTGTTCTGCGCTTTTTCCCAGAAGTCTACCGGCTCATAGTCGCGGAGCTCGGCGAGATAATGGTTTTTTACCAACGCTGTCTGGATTAAGTCCAGGATGTGTTCATTCTCCGCAATGACCGTGTGGTAGTGATATCCCGAGGTGATATTTTTCAGGGGAGTGGATTTGCCTGAGCGGATGTCTTCTACGAGATTGCGGATATCCAGCCGGGAGCGGATGTTCATATCCGCGCGGAGGATGCCGTAAGCTTTGTGATAGACAAAGACATCCGACACAATGCCGCCGTAATCCACGATCAGGGCAAGCTCCTTTTCTACTTCTTCATCCGAATGGCAGACTTTAAAAACCCGGCTGGCAGATTTTTTCTGTGGAATCAGGTACCCCACCCGCGTGGAGAGAATGTCCGTTCCGTTGGCGCGCAGCAGGGCGATGTCCTGCACGATGATCTGGCGGCTGACACTCAGCTGTTCTGCAAGTTCCTTGCCGGACATCGGACGTTCCACTGTGCCAAGCAGGCGGAGGATTTCCTGTCTTCTTTCCTTTCCGGTCATCTGTGAAATCAACTCCTTTTTCTAACGGTAGTCGCTTTTGATTTTATATAATATCGTGATTTCATCACGATCCAATTCGTCACTCGTCAAATACATGCCGGCATGTATTTTCCAACTTTGCACGCTTTATCACTAAGCTCAAAAACACTTCGCTAAGTGATAAATGCGTCGCTTGCGCTCATTACATCATAGCCTATCTCGAGGCGGTGTGCAAGAATATTTGGAAAATGCGTAAACAACTTTTCTTAGACTCATCTCCAGCAAAAAATGACGCGGCACACATCGTATCCATGCCGGAGAAACTACGGAATCATACATAAAGAAATGGTGTAATAAATAGATTAACCGGGACAAACAAAAAAGAGAAATATAAGAAAAGGCTGCTGCCCCATAGACAGTATTTTATCTATGGGTAGCAGATCTGTTTACTGGACATATTCATAGCTTATCAGTCCAGAATTTCCGGGTGAGACCATTTTACGGGAGCCGTGGCAGCGCCTGATTCTCCGCCGTCAAGAGGAATGGCAGCGCCGATGACGGCGCGAGCCATATCGGAAACAAGGAAGAGAGCCAGATGGCCGGCTTCTATGGGATTTCCTATTCTGCCCTGCGGCATCATGTCTGCGTAGAGCTGTTCCAGATCCGGCGGTGTGTCTTTGTAGAGAGCGGTGTCATAGGCTTCCGGACAGATGGCATTTACTGTAATGTTGTGCCGGGCATACTCATTAGCTACAGCACAGGTCATAGCGATAACGCCGCGTTTTCCGGCGCAATACTGAGACAAACCCGGCGAGGATTTGAGACCGGCTCCGGAGGCAATGTTCACAATAGAACAGAACTCCTTGATGGATTTTGTTTCCAGAATTCTTTTAATGCCTTAGCTCATGAAATAAGCGATGCTGTGTAACAGGGTTTCCGGAACCATGTCGATTTGCTCTGTGGTGATTTCATGAATAGGGATAGAACCGATGCCCTCGCCTGCATTGTTAATAATGTAATTCAGTTTGCCGTATTTTTCGATGGGTGTGTTTCCACGCGGGACGCCTGCTTTTAAAAAGCAAAAACAGCATTGTAATAATGAAAAAAATGGACAAGCCTGCTTGTTGAATGCTATACTAATCATCGAAAACGTATTGTGATGAATCGCCGATCGGCTGAGGATAGGTTAGAAATCGGAGCCAGGGCGACCGGTGAATGAGGAAAGGAGCAGATATGGATATTTTATATGAAGAAAAGGTGAAATCCTCCCTGCTCGCGGGCATAGACAAGCTTGCGGATGCGGAGAACGCAGGGCTTTCCGGCAGGGCAGTCGTGGCGGAGATACGCAGGCAGGAGGCCGGATTCAGCAAACCATCAGAGCAGACACAGAGAACACAGAGTTAAGGAGGTTACTTGGAATGGCAGCAATTAAATCAGACATTGAGATCGCACAGGCCTGTGAAATGAAGAAGATCACAGAGATTGCAGAGGTCGCCGGGGTAGAGGAGCGGTACCTGGAGCAGTATGGCAGCTACAAGGCAAAGGTGGATTACGCTCTCTTAAAAGATAAGGCGGACCAGCCGGATGGGAAACTGATCCTTGTGACGGCGATCAACCCGACCCCCGCGGGTGAGGGTAAGACGACCACGACGGTCGGACTTGCGGATGGGCTGCGCAAGATCGGGAAGAAATCGGTGATGGCGCTGCGCGAGCCGTCCCTCGGACCGGTATTCGGCGTGAAGGGCGGCGCTGCCGGCGGCGGCTACGCCCAGGTGGTGCCGATGGAGGATATTAACCTGCATTTTACCGGTGATTTCCATGCGATCGGTGCGGCGAACAACCTGCTGGCGGCGATGCTGGACAATCATATCCAGCAGGGTAACGAGCTGAATATTGACTCGCGGAAGATTACCTGGCGGCGCGCGGTGGATATGAATGACCGCCAGCTGCGCAACATCGTAGACGGCCTGGGCGGGAAGCCGGACGGCAAGCCGCGGGAGGATGGCTTTGATATCACGGTGGCCTCCGAGGTGATGGCGGTGCTCTGCCTGGCCGGTGACATTAAGGACCTGAAGGAGCGTCTGGGACGGATTATTGTTGCTTATACTTACGACGATAAACCGGTGACCGCCGCAGATCTGAAAGCGCAGGGCGCGATGGCCGCTCTGCTGAAGGATGCGTTAAAGCCGAATCTAGTGCAGAGCCTGGAGGGGACCCCGGCATTTATCCACGGCGGACCGTTCGCAAACATTGCGCACGGATGCAATTCTGTCACCGCGACGCGGATGGCGATGAGGCTGGGCGATTATGCCGTCACGGAGGCCGGATTCGGCGCTGACCTTGGCGCGGAGAAGTTCTTTGATATTAAGTGCCGCATGGCCGGACTAAAACCGTCTGCTGTCGTGATTGTCGCGACGGTGCGCGCCTTAAAGCATCACGGCGGAGTGGCAAAGGCTGATCTGAACAATGAGAACCTGGATGCGCTGGCAAAGGGACTTCCGAACCTGCTGCGCCATGTGGAAAATATCACGCAGGTCTACAAACTGCCCTGCGTCGTTGCAATCAACGCGTTCCCGACCGACACGCCGGCTGAACTGAAGCTGGTGGAGGATAAGTGCAAAGAACTGGGCGTCAACGTGGCGCTGTCCGAAGTGTGGGCAAAGGGCGGCGAGGGCGGCAAAGCGCTCGCCGAGGAAGTGGTGCGTCTCTGCGAGCAGCCCAATGACTTCACTTTTGCGTACGATACCGATATGAGTATTATGGATAAACTGACTGCCATTGCGACGAAAGTGTACCATGCCGACGACGTGCAGCTGGTAGGCAAGGCGGTGAAACAGATCAGACAGCTGGAGGATCTCGGTTTTGGCAATCTTCCAATCTGTATGGCGAAGACGCAGTACAGTTTTACTGACGACCAGACAAAGACGGGGGCGCCGGAGAAATTCTCCATCTCCGTGCGGAATTTGAAAGTATCCGCGGGCGCGGGATTTATTGTGGCGCTGACCGGCGATATCATGACAATGCCCGGGTTGCCGAAGGTTCCCGCTGCGGAACGGATTGATGTGGATGAGAACGGCGTGATTTCTGGTCTGTTCTGAACCGGCTTTGACAGGAAAGAGGAAATATATGAAGAAGTTGACGAAAAAACTGCGCTGACTTTACCCGTGTGTTAGCTTCGAGAGAGTCAGTTCACGGCGAGGCGCTTGCGCTGCTGGAGGAGATGCTGGAAAAGGGCAGCCGTATGCTGGTGTCGGATGTGGGCTGCGGGGCTGTGCTCTGCCGTGCAGCGATGGAGAGTGCGGCGATGTAAAGTTTGACGAGTCTGAACATGTTTACCGGGAAGGTCTGCTATGTTTTCCGGCAGAACCGCTCCTACGCCCTGGGACTTTCGCTGATCTGGCTGGGAAATGTGGTCGGAACAGGGATTGTGGCGAAAACGATCCTTGCGACCCGCTTAAGCTCCCTGTCCGGGAAAGCGCAGACTCCGTGCCAGACCAGGCTGGAGGATGGTCTGGGAAGCCTCTTTGTGCTGGGGATTTTGTGCAACATCTTTATCTATATCGCGGTGGAAGGGTTTAAAAATAATCCGCACCAGCTCGGGAAATATCTTTCTCTGTTTTTCGGGGGTATGGTTTTTATCCTGTGCGGGTATGAACACTGCGTGGCAGATATGTTTTACTTTTTCGCGGCCCGTGCGTGGAGTGTGCGTGCCATCGTGTGTATCCTGATGATTTCCGCGGGGAACGCGGTGGGCGGTGTGATCCTTCCACTGGCGCGTTGCTGTTCCGCGTCCGCTGCCACAGGGGTGTTGTTTTCCTTTTTTTGTGGTACATGTCATAAAAAAGAGGAACACATGAGAATATTAAATACAAAAAGATTGACCATTGACGCGATGCGTGCGGCTCTCTGTGCGGTGCTGGGTTACAATTCCCTGGCTCTCGGAAATCTGAAAACCACATTTGAGAGTCTTCTCATATTGCTGGACGGTCTGCTGATCGGCGCCATTGGCACCTTTATCTATCAGTTTTGCGCTGTGGTCTTACGGCGACTACGGCGCTGTGGATTCTGCCATATGTGATCTGCGGTTTGCTGGTTGGTCTGTATGCACAGAAAAAACGATTTATCCTGAACAGAAAACAGATTCTTATGGTGGTAATCCTGAATGAACTGCTAATCACGATTCTGAATACCGGATTTATGTATAGTGACAGTAAGCTGTTCGTGTAT
>JAJBTR010000360.1 GCA_020860745.1 Lachnospiraceae bacterium
CACGGCGGTGTTCCCTAATTGTAATAATTTTGAACACTCGGCATAGAGAACAGGGCCGGCCGCAGTGAGCCTGACATATTTTTTCGGGCGTACAAAAAGTGTCAGGTTCAGCTCCGATTCCAGATGAGAAATATTGCGGCTCAAAGAAGACTGCGCAATAAACATGCGGCTGGCCGCCTCGGTAAAGTTTAATGTCTCCGCAGCGCTTAAAAAGCACTGTATCTGAAAAATAGTCATAATTGGCTCTCCGGCAATTACTTCATTTGTTTTATCAGACGCACTTCGCAGCAAGTGCGAAGTACTGTCCTGAATAGTTACGGCTCGACTTCAATTTCCTCCACAATAGCGCGGATTTCATCGTCGTTCATCTGCTGCATATCCGGAATCACGACAGTGCCGCCGATCTGTGCCGCTTCCATCAGCTTATCGTAAATCGTGACGGATAACGTGTGAGGCATCTGCACGCCGATTGTCACATGCTCGCCGGTAGCGGTGATCACGACCACCTGGTCCATCTTTTTCGGGACAAGGACGCAGCCGGTGCAATTGGTGTAAAACTGCATGGGTTTGTTAAAGTCTTTTACAGAAAATGTCTTCATAATCAAAATCCTCCTCATAGGTTTTATTTTTAATAGTATAGTTTATAAAGCGGGAAATCATGATATGATGATACCAGGGTCAAAATAAGTGAGATAGGAAATCTCTGATTTCCGTGATCGAACTTATGCATAGCTGCGGTTTTTGCGGATAAGTGAGATAAGAAATCTCTGATTTCTGTAATCGAACTTATGCTGTGCAGCAATCCGTGGGTATCATCATATTCTAATGATTTTTTTATTGTTAAAAATAAATGCAGAGGAGGTTGTACTAAATGGCAAAGTTTCAGGTAGAATTAAAAAAAGTGGTGGATGATTCCTATGAGATAGAGATCGGATACGGATTGACCGGGCAATTGCTGAAGGATATCGCGGGCGGACTGGTGGGCGGCATCCGCAAGTTTGCCGTGATTACGGATACCAATGTGGCGCCCCTCTACGCCGCACCTGTAGTGGAAAAGCTGCAGGAGAGCGGGTATCAGGCAGAGCTTTTTACCTTTGAGGCAGGAGAAAAGAGCAAGACGCGGGAGACGAAGGCTGTGCTGGAGGACGCCATGCTGGCGGCGGGATACCGCCGGGACTGCTGCATTATCGCGGTGGGCGGCGGCGTCGTGACGGATCTGGCCGGTTTTGTCGCGGGTACCTATGGCAGAGGGGTCCCCTTTATCAACTATGCCACCACACTGCTGGCGGCGGCAGATGCCTCGGTGGGCGGAAAGACAGCGGTGGATACGCCGCTGGCGACGAACCTGATCGGACTGTTTAACCAGCCGGAGAAAGTTTATCTGGATCTGGCTTCCTGGAGGACGCTTCCGAAGCGGGAGATTCGCAGCGGCCTGGCGGAGACAATCAAGCACGCCTGCATGGCGGATGAAGCGTTTTTTGACTATCTGGAAGAGCACCTGGATGCGATTCTTCGCCTGGAACAGGAATCCTGTGAGCATATGGCGCAGAAAAACTGTCAGATTAAATATCACGTGGTAATGCAGGATGAGCGGGAGAGCGGGCTGCGCGAGATTCTGAACCTGGGACACACGGTCGGACGGGCGATTGAGACAGTCAGCGGATACCGGCTGCTGCATGGGGAGGCGGTTTCCATAGGTCTGGTCGCGGAGGCGCATCTGGCGCGGCAGCTCGGCTATCTGTCCGACGCGGATGTGGACCGCATGACAGCGCTGCTGAAACGGGTCGGACTTCCGGTGCAGATTCCGGATTACATCGACCGGGAGGAGCTGGTGCGGAAGCTGTACACAGATAAAAAAGTGAGAGACGGGAAGCTGCGCTTTGTCGTGCAGAAGAAAATCGGAGAGATTGTCTGTTTTGGGGTAAATGTCTATGCGACGCCGGTGACGGAGAATTTGGCACGGGACATCATATGCGGGCTATGATGCGCAGAAAAGCCTAAGGCATTGCATAGATTGAAAAGCAAGGAACTATCACAATCTGCACAAGTCATTTTGTGACAGGACAGGAAAAGTCGGAGGTTTAAAAGATTTATGTCAGTGATAAGCAGCCTGAAGCCGGAGAACGTCTGGCGTTATTTTGATGAGATCTGCAGCATCCCGCACGGTTCGGGGAACACGCGGCAGATCAGCGATTACTGTGCCGCATTTGCGAAAACACACGGTCTGAGATACCGTCAGGAATCCTGCGGCAACGTGATTATCTGGAAAAAAGCCACGCCGGGGTACGAGGATGCGGATACGGTGATGCTCCAGGGGCATATGGACATGGTGGCGGTCCGGACGGAGGACTGTGAGATTGATATGCAGACAGAGGGGCTGTGCCCGGCGGTCACGGAGGACGGCGCGTGGGTTTACGCCGAGGGGACGTCCCTGGGAGGAGACGACGGGATTGCCATTGCCTACGCTCTGGCGATTCTGGCGGACGATACGCTGCAGCACCCGCCGCTGGAGGCGGTATTTACGGTGGACGAGGAAATCGGTCTTCTGGGAGCAGCTGCACTTGACGCATCGGATCTGAAGAGTCGGATTCTGCTGAATATGGACTCGGAGGATGACGGAATTTTTCTGACGAGCTGTGCCGGGGGAGCGACCTTTTCCTGTTATGCGCCGGCGCCCCGGGAAGAAAAGAAAGGCGCTGTCTATGAGTGGAAAGTCAGCGGGCTGAAAGGCGGTCACTCCGGCGGAGAAATTCATCTGGGGCGGCTGAATGCGAACCTTCTGTTTGGCAGATTCCTGGCGCAGATTGGCGAGGCTGTAGAGTTTTCCGTGGGGGACTTCTCCGGCGGGGAGAAAGACAACGCGATCCCGAATCAGTGCAGGGCGATTCTGGCAGTCTCGGAAAAGGAAGCCGGAAATCTGGAGCGTGAGGCGTCCGTATTTTTTGAGTCAGTGCAGGCAGAGTATGCCGCCGTGGAGCCCGGAATGTCCCTGACTCTGACCCGGAAAGAATGCGGTATCGCATCGGTCCTTACCGGGGCGGGAAAGCGGACGCTGACCATGCTTCTGGAGCACATGCCATCCGGTGTGCTGCGCATGATGCCGGAGATTCCGGATATGGTGCAGACCTCTTTAAATCTGGGAATTCTGCATCTGGGAGAGAGTGAGATGTCTCTGACGTATTCCGTCCGCAGTGCTTCCGCCACGGAAAAAGAGTGGCTTTTGAAGCGGATGCGGGATATGGCAGAGCTGGCAGGCGCCAGGTGGGAAACAGGCGGCGTCTACCCGGCCTGGGAGTATAAACCGGGTTCCGAAATCCAGAAGATTATGTCGGATATTTATGAAGAACTGACCGGAGAAAAGCCGGTGCTCACCGGTATTCACGCCGGTGTAGAGTGCGGTCTGATCAGTGAGAAGATTTCAGGTATCGACTGCATTTCCTATGGCCCGCAGATGCGGGATATCCATACCACTCGGGAGCGGCTCAATATCGCATCGGTACAGAAGAATTATGAGCTGACGGTGCGAGTGCTGCAGGCCTTGAGGTAATATATGAAAGACCAGACTGCATCCTCACGATGTTTGTCTGGCCTTTTTTTTGCACGTACGCCGACGTTGTTTTTATAGTTGGATAATCACAGGCGGCATTAATTTTGTTTTACCTTTTCTACAATCTGCGCGATCGCCTGATCTGTTCCAAGTTCACCCAGATCAAGATACATATCGTAGGTGTTTTCGGCGCCCCATTTGCCGCCGGTTGTGCTGTTATAATACTCTGCGCGCAGGCGGTCGACCTGGTGAATGGCTTTCCGGGCCTGTTCTTTGCTGCAGTCTGAGATATCCTGGCAGCGCCGGATCCTTTTTTCTTCATCTGCGTGGAAGAACACGCTCAACACATTCGGATAGCCTTTCAGAATCTGGTCAGCGGTACGGCCGACAATGACGACGCCCGATTCTTTTGCGTAGTCTTCAATGATCTTTTTCTGGGCGTTCATGATCTTCATGTTATCCGACATGGAGTGTTCCGCCTGATCCGCATACCAGCCGGAAGCGCCAATCCAGTGAGGCGGAATATCAAAATATCCGGTGGGTCTCTCCTCGAGTTTTTCAATGTATTCGGGGAGCATACCCAGTTTGGATGCGGTCTGGTAGATCAGCTCCTTGTCAACATATTTGTATCCGAGCTTCTCGGCCAGCTTCTTTGCTGTCTCCGCACCGCCGCTGCAGAATTCACGGCCGACCGTGATAATGCCGTTCGCCGCGGAGGCGGAAGCTGTTTCTCCGGCATCCTGTCTTTCCTGCTGGGATTTCGCAGCACTCTGTCCATCACGGACAAAAATAGCTTTAAAAATGGTTCTCACTAACGGCTGGATAAAAAACAGCTGGGTAAAGTAAGCGAACGGAAAGTTAAAACACACCAGCTTCAGCCAGTTGGCGAAAAGCGTGACGATGGAAAACCCCGCGTAGTACGGATAATACATGATGGACGCCAGAAAACTCATGGCTGGGCACATGAGACCTACTGTCGCGCAGATGATTGCGGTCTCAAACATCATGTGGTGCGTCTCGGCCGGGTTGAAAACCTTGCAGGCCAGCTTGAAAGAGCAGGGGCTTCCCAGCACGTTTTCCAGCGTGTAGGCAAGGCAGAACTCAATTAGTATGATCACCCAGATTGGCAGGTAGTGTCCGAACGCGTAGACACCTCCCTGGCGGTTAATCCCATCAATGACACTGGTTGCCCCGTCGATGGATAAAAAGTAGGAGCCGTTGACCACATAGAGACTGTAAAACACGTACGCGTGAACAGTGATAACAACGGTAATCAGGGCGAACATCATTCTCTGAAACTGATTTTGCGGCATATACTCATTTCTCCTTTCCTTTTTGTGACAGGAAAAAGAACGCCTTTCAGGCCGACAGCAAAGAGGCATTCCATCTTATGCGCAGGGGTGCGTAAGGAATATGACAGCTATGCTGTCCGCACCCGCGTGACGAGCATGAGGCAAAAGTCGCCTCTTACTCGATAAAAAATCCTGCTACACAAAAAAATAACGACATACGCATTACCTTGAAATCTGAAAGATGTTCCCGTGATCAGATTTACATGCAAAAGCAATACGTGTGTCGTTTCATAGTTGATTAAATTTTTACCGGGTTAGTTTAACATTCGGACGGATTATTTGTCAAGCCGGAAATGTATAAAAT
>JAJBTR010000132.1 GCA_020860745.1 Lachnospiraceae bacterium
GCGCGGGGTGCGGACAGCACAGCTGTCATATTCCTTACGCACCCCTGCGCATATAAAAAAATCCGCCGGAGCACTCTCAGCCTGGCGGATTTTTTATACTATTCAGAACAATACCGAACTAATTTCCTTTTCAATCAGAATATACGCCGGATGGCGACTACCGTCCGGTAGGCGTAATTATAGCTGATCTTAATTCCGGATGATGCGCTGGCGGCATGGACAATCGCACCGTTGCCGATGTAGATGGCGACATGTCCCTCATAGCAGATAATGTCGCCCGGCTGCATCTCGGATGCTGATACGGCATACCCCACGGACCGCAGTGAGTAGGATGAATGCGGCAGGGAAACGCCAAAGTGCGCATAGACTGCTTTTACGAAGCCGGAACAATCCGCACCGTTCGTCAGGCTCTCACCGCCCCACACATATGGATTCCCCACAAACTGGCAGGCGTAATTGGCCACAGCCTGTCCGGAACCGCTGGCAGTCGAAGAAGAACTGCCCGAAGAACTGCTGCCGGACGAACCGGTAGTTGCTGTCGAGCTGTTCGAGGAAGAACTGCTGCCCGTCGATGACGCTGTTTACGACCATCTGCCCCTTGAACTTCCCGAAGTACTGCTGTTCGTTGAACTTCCCGAGGAGCTGCTGTTCGCTGAGCTTCCCGAGGAACCGCTGTTCGTTGAACTTCCCGAGGAGCTGCTGTTCGCTGAACTTCCCGAAGAACTGCTGTCCGATGTACTGCTGCCTGAAGAACTGCTTTCGGAAGATGCCGACGCGGAAGAAGAACTGCTCTCCTCCGCAGCAGCCGCAGCTGCCTGCTGTGCCGCCACCTCCTGCGCAATTACCTCCGTCTGCTCTGCGATCGTTGCCCTGTACTCCTCCGCCAGAGCCTGCGCTTCTGACAGCATAGTGTCAAAATCATCCATCTCAGAGCTTTTCTCAGAAATCATGGCGTTAAGAGAATCCTGCTGGCTTTGCAGCTCTGACTGCTGATCCTGCAAAGCTGCTTCTTCCTCCGAAACCTGTTCAACCAGCTCCTCCGTCAGCGCGACCGCCTCCTGATAATCCTCCAGCATCTGACGATCGTAGCTGTATACAGATACGCACATCTGCACGTGATTCAGCGCATCCGCAAAATTTGACGCTCCCATCAGAGCATTGAACAGGGAAACATCGCTCCCGTTTATGTACATATAGGAAATGCGCTCTTTCATGGACTCATACTGCTCTGCCTCCGATTCCTGCGCCGCTGCCAGATCCTCATTTGCCTGTACCAGTTCCGCCTGCTTGGAACTGATCTCATCCTCCAGAATGGAAATATTTGCGATGGTCGTGACCAGTTCAGCATCCAGGGCATCAATCTCCGCCTGCAGACTGCTCTGCTGGCTTTCAATCTCTGAAATCTGTCCGTTTACATCGTCCAGATTATCCTCCGCCTCCGCTTTTTCCGACTGTGCATCGCTCAATGCGGTTGCCCCGGCCTGCAGACTCCCCATGGTCAACAGGCATGCGGTCATTGTCAATGCTGTTGCTCTTTTTACCCAGTGTCTGTTTTTCCTCATTGCTTCTCCTTCAAATCACTGCCAGTCTTTACGAGCCGCGAATCAGGCGGGAGACTCCTCCCGTCTGGTCACTGTTCTAATCGTAACGCATATCTTTCTTTTTTTCAAGAAGGAATCCGCAAAAAAAGAAGAAAAATCTGGAAATTCACCAGTTTGTCACATTTCTTTCACTATTTCCCGCCATCCTGCAAAAGTTTTTCCACGCTGGCAAGTTTTACGCAGTTGATAAACACGGAGCATGCCTCATCCAGTTCCTCCAGAGGCGGCAAAGTCGGAGCGATACGGATCACGGAATCCTGCGGGTCCTTTTTGTAGGGGAACGGCGCTCCCGCCCCGGTCATGACTACGCCCGCTTCTTTCGCCCGGGCCACAATATTCTTTGCACAGCCTTCATTCGCAAAATAAGTAATGAAATAGCCTCCGCGCGGATTGGTCCAGGAACCAACTCCCAAGCCGCCCAGTTCTTCTTCAAAACGCCGGTTCAGCAATTCAAATTTCGGACGGATCAGCGCCGCGTGCTTTGCCATATGCTGCGCCACACCCTCCTGATCCTTCAGGAACTTTACATGGCGAAGCTGATTGATTTTGTCAAAGCCGATGGTCTGAACGGTCAGCTGCTTAATAATATCCGCTTTGTTTTTCGGGCTGGTGGCCAATCCGGAAATACCGGAACCGGAGAAAGTCACCTTGGAAGTGGAGCAGAACTCATATACCATATCCGGATTTCCCGCTTTTTCACACTCGGACAGGATGTCCAGAATCTGATCCTGCCGGTCCTCATACAGATGGTGCACGCAGTAAGCATTGTCCCAGTAAATACGGAAATCCGGAGCTGCCGGCTTCAGATTCGCAAAACGGCGGACCGTTTCATCCGAATAGGATGTGCCCATCGGGTTGGAGTACTTGGGCACACACCAGATGCCTTTGATGGAATCATCTTCACTGACCAGCTTTTCCACCATATCCATATCAGGGCCATCTTCATAAAGCGGCACGTTGATCATCTCGATACCGAAAAATTCCGTGATGGTAAAATGGCGGTCATATCCCGGCACCGGGCAGAGAAATTTTACCTTATCCAGCCTGCACCAGGGAGTATAGTCGAGCACGCCGTGGATCATGGAACGGTTGATCGTATCGTACATGATGTTCAGGCTGGCATTTCCGTAGACAATGACGTTCTCCGGCCTGGTATCTATCATTCCGGCAATCAGTTCTTTTGCCTCGTCGATACCGTCTAAAATGCCATAGTTCCGGAGGTCTGTGCCGAGGCGGCTCTCCAGAACAGTATCACTGTGCAGTACATCCATCATCGGCTGGGAAAGATCCAGCTGCTGTTTGGATGGTTTTCCTCTGGACATATCTAATTTCAGGCCGAGGGCGCAGATTTCGCGGTACTGCTGCTCCAGGACGGTTTTTTCCTGTAATAATTCTTCTCTGGTCATTTCTGTGTATGGTTTCATGGGGATCCTCCTTTACTGTTTGGCTCGGCGGTTGTACGCTGTCGGGGATGGAACCTCTCCGCCCCAGACACGTCGATTTGCTTATTTTTCTCCGCCGTTTATAATCAGACTTCTCCGCAAACTCGCCAAAAAGCGGGCTCAGACATGCTCCGAAGCCTGAAACTATGCTCGAAAAATTGCACAAATCTTCCTACCGCCTGTGTCAGAGAGATTCCATCCCCGACAGCGTACAACCGCCGAACATAGTTTTTCACAAAATTACCTTTTTCATATAAACAAGTTAATTATCACATCCTATTTCGTTCGCCCGATTTTACGAAAATACTCCTGGATATTCTTCTCATACCCATTATCTGTCGGTTCGTAGAATTTCATATCCTTGTACGCATCCGGCAGATATTGCTGCTCCACATAGTGATTCGGAAAGTCATGGGCGTACTGATAACCGATCCCGCGGCCGAGCTTCTGCGCTCCCTTGTAGTGGCTGTCGCAGAGGTACGGCGGCACCGGCGCGGTTTTGGTGGTGCGCACGACTTCCAGCGCACGATCGATTGCCAGATAAGCGGCGTTGCTTTTCGGCGCGCTGGCTACGTAGGTGGCAGCCTGGGACAGAACAATCCGGGCTTCCGGCATGCCGAGCCGCTCCACAGCCTGGGCTGCGCTGACCGCAACGGTCAGTGCCATGGGATCCGCGTTGCCGACGTCCTCGGATGCACAGATCATAATCCGCCGGGCGATGAAAGTTACTTCCTCACCGGCGTGGAGCATCTTGGCCAGGTAATAGACTGCCGCATCCGGATCCGAACCACGCATACTCTTGATAAAGGCGGAAATATTGTCGTAATGGTTGTCCCCGCTTTTATCATACCGCAGCTTCCGCTTCTGAATGCACTCCTGCGCTACTTCCAGGGTAAAATGAATTTTGCCGTCCTCACTTTTTTCCGTGGTAAGAATGCCCAGCTCCAAAGCGTTCAATGCGCTTCTGGCATCCCCGTTCGCAATGTCCGCGAGGAAATCCAGCGCTTCCTCCTCCAGCACTGCATGGTAGGCGCCCATGCCTTTTTCTGTGTCGGAGACGGCGCGCAGAAGCAGTGTCCGGATATCTTCCTTTTCCAGCGGATACAGTTCAAAAATGATGGACCGCGAGAGCAGAGCGCCGTTTACTTCAAAGTAGGGATTCTCCGTGGTCGCACCGATCAGTGTGACCGTGCCGTCCTCCACAAACGGAAGCAGATAATCCTGCTGCCCCTTGTTAAACCGGTGAATCTCATCGATGAACAGAATCGTTCTCTTCTGATACATCCCCTGAAGTTCTTTCGCCCGGTTTACCACCGCCTCCATGTCCTTTTTTCCGGCGGCTGTGGCGTTGATCTGCATAAATTCCGCACTGGTGGTCTGGGCGATCACTCTGGCCAGCGTCGTCTTTCCGGTTCCCGGCGGACCATAAAAAATGACGGACTGCAGCTTGTCCGCTTTGATTGCCCGGTACAGAAGTTTGTCCCTGCCGATGATATGCTGCTGCCCCACCACCTCATCGAGAGTGGACGGGCGGAGGCGGGAAGCCATAGGCGCTTCCTTTTCCTTATTCTGTTCTCTCATGTAATCAAACAAATCCATCTCTTTGTACCTGTCTGGCGCACTCCATCCGTACTCTTTTGTGAAGTGCAATACATATGGCCGAAGCACAGGCTGCCGTTCGTCCAAAATGCATTATCCTGCATATCAAACTTCATTTTTGCAGGATTTTCAACTCAATAAAGCCAAATTTTGAATATTAACCCGGTGTCCCCTGCATTTCCTTGTATACTTTATCGCAAATCAGCAGTATTGGCAAGTTATTTCTGAAATTTAATATCATGATACCGATTGTTTAAATCTCCACCCCGAACAAACATATTTTGAAGCATAAATTCTTCCTGTTTTTCAGTTCATCACACTTCCGCTGGTACAGAAACACCCGGAATACTCACTCCGGTGAAGCGTAATGAGGGTATCTATTGACTTGAAATAGTCTCACCATGCATGTTTTCCTGTAGCTAATAGGCAGTCTATGTTCTCGTACGCGTTTTCTACACGTTCTTGATGATACATTTCATAATTATCATATATTTCCTTCACAATTTCATGCTTTTCCCATTCACTTCA
>JAJBTR010000393.1 GCA_020860745.1 Lachnospiraceae bacterium
CATACCACTGTCCCGATACGCATGATCCCCCCATTCATCCCCAACGTATACACGTAAAGCTGATTCACCCGCTTATATTCTTTTGCACCGAAATTGTATCCGATGATCGGGCGCATCCCCTGCACAAAACCATTCGCAGTCAGGTAAATAAAGGTCTGTAACTTATAATAAATGCCGAGAATTACCACATACATCTGCCCGTAAACAGCAAAAATCGCGTTAAGCGCGGAAATCAGAAACGATGGCAATGCAAGATTCAACGCGGCTGGAATTCCGACAGAGTAGATTTCCTTTCCGATGCCCTTCCCCTGTTTCAGATATCCGAGACCGATTCTCGCAGTCGTGGGACGTCTCGCATATATCATAAGATAAATCAGCACCGATACCGCCTGCCCGAGCCCTGTGGCAAACGCCGCTCCCTCAATCCCTAAAGCAGGGAAAAAACCTGCTCCGAATATAATAAGCGTATCCATCAAAATATTGTAAACACATCCCGCCATGAGCGCGATCATCGTGACCTTCATCCTTCCTACCGCCTGAAAAACCTTTTCAAAAACCAGACTGACCGCGGTGACAATATTCTGTACGGGATATACCAGAGAGATCGCCGTCATCGCGTCCTCACTGATTTTTGCCACAAAATAGCTGTCGATAATATTGTACAATTCACCAGCATGGATATAACCATCGGCGCTGACATGGAAAAAATCAGCGGCAATATCGGTTTTTCTTTCATAAATTTCTCGTCCACTTATATTCCCCTCCCCTGGATGAAAAATTACTATTCACAGTAACAATAAAAATGCCACACAATCACTTTCTCAGTGACTGTGTGGCGAAAAATGGTCAAACCAGAAAAATCCACATCTCGTTTTAGCGGTATCAATCAATGTTCTGATTATAGTACGGGACATAAATCCCGTCAAGGAAATTTATTTTATCCGGCGTACCTTTTAATTCAATGGGCTCGTCTAAATACTGTTGCCGCACAATAAGCTGCATACCGCGCACTCCTATTCCCAATTTTTGAATTTTTTTCATTTTTCGGTAATAGCTTGTCTCCGTTCCAGAACCACCGTGGAAAACGGCTTCATCTTCTCTGATACTTCCCCGAAAATCACCTCTCCGGCCTCCGCTTCCGGGCAAAACGACACCGACACCGGATTAAAGTTCTGGATAAAAATATACTCTGTCTTATCACTTCGGCGGGAAGACACCTCCACGCCGGCCGGAATCTCCTGTTCCAGAATACGCCGGATCCCGGCTTCTTTCAAAATCCGCGCATAGACATCATCATAGAATCTCTGCTCCGCATCGGCACAGACATAGTAAGCCTTTCCCGCACCGTAACAATTCACCGTCAGCGCAGGCGTCCCGGCATAAAAGTCCTCCCCATACACAAACAGTGACTTCGCTGTCCGCAGGTCGACCAGCTGACAAAGATGCTCGCAGCGGTATGTGATATCATGATTTAATGAATCCCACACTCCGGATTTATCCTCGCTGCGCACAACATTATCCGATAAATTCCCTGCAGCAATTTCATCTTCGCCAGATACAGCAGAATCTACCACTCGCAGCGTATTGAATTCCCCCTCATAGAGAGCGTCAATTTCCGTGCTGCGAAGACCCATAACGTCCATCAGTCCTCCCGGCGTCCCGCCGAGAAAACACAGGTCATTCTCATCCACCACGCCGCTCCAGTAGGTCATGATAAACACGCCGCCACGCTCCACGAAAGCGCGCACTTTTTCCTCAAATCCTGCCCGGAACATATAGACCATGGGAGCCGCCACCACCTGATAGGGTTCCAGAGATTTCGTCATATCGATCACGTCCACATTGACGCCCTGCCGACGGAACGCGCCGTAAGATTTTTCCACCGCTTCCCGGTAATACATATTTTCATTTCTGGGACCGGCTGACGCCTCCACAGCCCAACGATTCTCCCAGTCATAGACTACGGCAACGGATGCTTCCACCTTCGAGTGATGCAAGCGCTGAATCGCCTCCAGGTCTGCTCCCACCTGACAACACTCCTGATAAGTCCGATCATCTTCTTTCCCGTAATGGTCGATCACTGCCCCGTGAAGTTTCTCATAGCCGCCCCGTCCCTTCCGAATCTGAAAATAAAGCACGCTGTCCGAGCCATGCGCAACGGCCTGCAGAGACGACGCCTCCAGCATCCCCGGCCGCTTCAGCTTGCTGACCGGTATCCAGTTCATTGCCCCGGGACAGGATTCCATCATCAAAAACGGCTCGCCCTTCATGGAACGCATCACATCATGCCGCATCCCGGCGTTCACCGCGGTCTGGCTTTCCGGTCCCTTATGCCAGAAAGGATAACTGTCCCAGGACACGATATCCACCGCGTCCGCCAACTCAAAATAATTTACCCAGGGACTTTTGTAAAGCATGTTTGTTGTAACCGGTTTCTTTGCCCCGGCCTCCCGGAGCGCCGCAATCTCCGCCCGGCAGAAATCCGTCGTCTGATAGCTCACAAACCTGCGCCAGTCCAGATACAATCCCTGAATCGAATTTTCTCCGATGGAAGACGGGCTCTCAATCTGGTCAAAACTCTGATAATCATGGCTCCAGAAAGCAGTATTCCAACGGCGATTGACCTCATCAATTGTGTGATATTTCTCCTTCACCCAGTCCCGGAAAGCCTGCTGGCACAGCGGGCAATGGCACTCACCCATATATTCGTTGGAAACATGCCAGAGGATTACACCCGGATGCGAATCAAAATGTTCCGCCAGCTTCTGATTCATCCTGCGTACCTTTTCCCGGTAAACCGGCGAGGTATAACAGTGGTTGTGACGTTCCCCAAAAAGCGCTCTCTGCCGCGCTTCATTGACGCGAAGCACTTCCGGGTACCGATCCGCCATCCAGTGCGGCCGCGCGCCGGATGGCGTCGCCAGATTAACCGAAATTCCGTTCTCATAAAGGCGGTCGATTGTCTCCTCCATCCAGTCAAAATTATAAACTCCCTCCGCAGGTTCCAGCTTCGCCCAGGAAAAGATTCCCAGTGAAACCGTGTTGATGTGCGCCTGCTTCATCAGACGGATATCCTCTTTCAGAATATCCGGATGGTCCAGCCACTGATCAGGGTTGTAATCCCCGCCATACAAAAAGTGTTCAAAATTTACACTCATATAATTTCCCTTTCCTGTCATGATTGTAACTATTCAGAACCAGGCACGAAAATACTACGTATTTCCTCGCTGTCGTGTTCTCGCCGGCACGCCGGCCACCACCATATTTGCCGGCACATCTTTTGTCACCACAGCGCCGGCCGCGACAACCGCACCATCTCCGATGGTCACACCGGGCAAAATGGTCGCATGGGAACCGATCCACACTTTCTTCCCGATATGAACCGGAGCCGGGTGATTATCGGCGCGCCTTGCGGGATCCAGGTCATGGTTAATGGTCGCAATCACAACCTGAGACCCGATCAGAGAGCCGTCGCCGATATAGATGCCGCCCTGATCCTGAAAATGGCAGCAAAAATTGATAAAGACATTTTCCCCGACAAAAATATTTTTTCCGCACTCGGAATAAAACGGCGGAAAAAGAGAAAACGTATCCGGAACCGGTTTGCCGATGAGTTTTGCAAACAGGCGGCGGATTTCACCGGCATCATGGTAACCGTTATTCAGTTCCGCGGTAATCTGCATCGCCTCCTGCGCAAACTGATGCATATAGCCATGCAGTTCCGAACCCCCGGGGGCAGCCTGACCGTTTTTTAAGCTTTCTAACGCTTCTTTCCTGTTCATGAAAATCCTTCTCCGTTTCGTTTCCGATTATTTTAAATAGTTTCTGAAGAATGATTCCATTTTATCAAACGGAATCACGTCCACCCGATCATAAAGGTCGGTATGAACCGCTCCCGGAATAATCATCAGTTCCTTATTATCACCGCTCAGCTTCGCAAAAGCATCCCTGCTGAAATAACAGGAATGTGCCTTTTCTCCGTGGATCACAAGAACGGCATTCCGGATCTCCTGACTATACTGCAGAATCGGCATATTCAGAAAAGACTGGCACCCGGTCACATTCCAGCCGCCGTTGGAATTCAGGCTGCGGGAATGATACCCTCGTTTGGTTTTATAATAATCGTAATAGTCCTTCACGAAAAACGGCGCGTCTTCCGGCAGAGGATCCACCACGCCGCCGCCCAGGGCGTAGCTTCCGTTTTTGTAATCGATAATACGCTGTGCACAGAGAGCCCTGCGCTTTTCATACCGGGCCTCCTCGCTGTCCTCGCTGTCAAAATATCCGTTGGCGTTCACGCGGGTCATGTCATACATGGTGGAGGCAGCGGTCGCCTTAACGCGGGGATCCAGCGCCGCCGTATTCAGCGCCATACCGCCCCAGCCGCAGATGCCAATAATGCCGATTTTTTCCGGATCGACGTTATCCTGCACGGACAGAAAATCCACTGCCGCCATGAAATCCTCAGTGTTGATGTCCGGGGAAGCCATATAGCGGGGCTGCCCGCCGCTCTCACCGGTGTAGGACGGATCAAACGCCATCGTCAGAAATCCCCGCTCCGCCATTGTCTGCGCATATAGTCCGGAGGACTGCTCTTTCACCGCACCGAAAGGGCCGCACACGGCGATAGCCGGAAGTTTACCTTCCGCATCTTTTGGCTCGTAGAGATCAGCGGCCAGCGTGATGCCGTACCGGTTATGAAATGTAACCTTGCTGTGGTTTACCTTGTCACTCTTCGGGAAAGTTTTATCCCATTCCATTGTCAGGTTTAATTTTTCTTCCATGATATTTGCCTCCTCTCTCAATATTGCTTTGTCTTTTTATTCAACCTGTTTACGAGATAGTCAAGACAGTCCAATTTCTTCTGTTCCGCATGAATACAGTTCAGTAAATCCCTGCGGCTGTTTTGTAATATGAACAACAACTCTCTATCCCGGCTATCTTTTCGCAACGTGACACAGCGGGAAATCATTTCCTCCTCAAACCCGATGTCAATAAGATTCTGATAAAAACACTGCGCTTCATTGTTTGCTTCCGGCACTGCTCACCACCTCCCCGTTATCAGTATTTTATATTCGGACAGGGGGAATAGCAAATACTCGTTTTCTATTTCCAGGGTTGTTTCATGAAGAAATTTTAAACATAAGATAAATGCTGAATTTAA
>JAJBTR010000418.1 GCA_020860745.1 Lachnospiraceae bacterium
AATGGGGGTAAGAGGAGGAGTAACTATGAGCAGATTATCAGTGGTTGAGACCGGTAAGATGCGGGCTTTCGGGGAAGATTTGCGCGCCCAGATTGCCCAGCGCATCGCGGCGAACCCGCCCGGAGTCTGTGCGGTGGAGCAGCAGCTTGCGATTCTGCAGATGTGCTACGCGCAGACCTGCGGCAAATGTGTTCCCTGCCGGATCGGCCTGGGGAGACTGACAGAATTACTGGAGGATGTACTGGACAACCGGGCCACGATGGAGACCCTGGCGCTGATTAAGGAGACGGCGGAGACTATCCGCGTGTCCGCCGACTGCGCCATCGGCTTCGAGGCGGCCAACATGGTGTTGAAAGGACTGGATGGTTTTGAGGAGGATTATCTCTCCCATGTGCAGCAGCACACCTGTTCCGGATCCTTTGAGCAGCCGATTCCCTGCGTGACGCTCTGTCCCGCGCATGTGGATGTGCCGGGTTATATCGCGCTGGCAGCGGCCGGGAGGGCGGACGATGCGATTCGTCTGATCCGCAAAGACAACCCGTTCCCCACAGCCTGCGCTTTGATCTGTGAGCATCCCTGTGAGCGGCGGTGCCGGAGAAAGATGATTGACGACGCGGTGAATATCCGCGCGTTAAAGCGGTATGTGGTGGATCACGCCTCGGCGGATTCCGTTCCCACGCCGCCCTGCAACCCGTCTACCGGGAAAAAGGTCGCCGTGATCGGCAGCGGGCCGAGCGGTCTGACCGCCGCTTATTTCCTGCAGCTGATGGGGCACCAGTGCACCGTATTTGAGGAGAAAAAACAGTTGGGCGGCATGCTCCGCTACGGTATTCCGAATTACCGTTTCCCGCGGGAGCGGCTCCAGCAGGATCTGGACGCGATTCTGTCCACAGGCATTGAGGTAAAGACAGAGACGCCCATCGGCACGGAGGAGATGAAACAGCTGCGCGCAGAGTACGACGCCGTCTATGTGGCCATCGGCGCGCACACGGATAAAAAGCTCCGCCTGGAAGGGGAGGACAGTGAAAACGTGATTTCCGCTGTCAAAATGCTCCGGGAGATCGGGGACGGCAATTATCCGGATTACACCGGCAAAGATATCATCGTGGTCGGCGGCGGCAATGTGGCCATGGACTGCGCGAGGACAGCGGTCCGCTGCCATGCCGCATCGGTAAAGGTTGTTTACCGGAGACGGCAGGAGGATATGACGGCGCTGGCTGAGGAAGTGGAGAGCGCTCTGGCGGAAGGCGTGGAGATGGTGACCTTAAACGCGCCGGTTCGTATTGAGGCGGATGTGGAAAGAAAAGCGGCGGCTCTGTGGGTACAGCCTCAGGTGATCGGCCAGGTAAAGAACGGCCGTCCTGCACCCAGGAATGCCAATAAACCGGAAGTGCGCATGGCCTGCGATATTATTCTGGTTGCGGTCGGGCAGGATATTGTGTCCGGACCGTTTGCGGAATATGGCATCCCGGTTAACCGGGGAAGAATCGTGGCGGATGAATCCGGCGCTGTCGAGATGGACGGCATATTTGCCGGCGGCGAGTGTGTGCTGGGCGCAGCCACGGTCATCCGCGCCATCGAGGGCGGTAAAGTGGCCGCAGCAAACATTGATGAATACCTTGGCTATCATCATCCTGTCACCTGTGACGTGGATATTCCGGAACCTTTGCTCAACGATAAAGTGGCCAGCGGCAGGGTGAACCTCCGCGAGGCGGAGGCCTGCACGCGCAAGGAGAGTTTTGAGGGCGTGGAGCTGCCGATGAGCGATGAGGAAGCATACCGTGAGGCGAGCCGCTGTCTGCGGTGCGACCGTCATGGGTGCAGTGTGCTGAGAGGAGGTCGTCAGGAGATATGGTAAACATTACGATTAATCATAAAAAATTACAGGTAAAAGAGGGGACGACCATTCTGGAGGCGGCTTCCACGGCCGGCATCAAGATACCGACACTCTGCTATCTGAAAGATATCAATGAGATTGGCGCCTGTCGCGTCTGCGTGGTAGAGCTGAAAGGGAAAGATATGCTGGTATCCTCCTGCAATACAAAAGTGGAGGAGGGGATGGAAGTCATCACCAACAGTGAAAAGGTGCAGCATGCGAGACGGATGAATGTCGCCTTTATCCTCTCAAAGCACAATACCAACTGCACGTCCTGCACCAGGAGCGGCAACTGTTCGCTCCAGGAGGTGGCCAATACGCTCAATATCGGCCGTCTTCCCTATAAACGTTCCTATGAGCAAAAGCCCTGGAACCGGGAATTTCCGTTGATCCGCAATGCCGGAAAATGCATCAAATGTATGCGCTGCGTCCAGGTCTGTGAGAAAATTCAGACTCTGGATATCTGGGATCTGGCGGGCACCGGCAAGCGCACCAGCGTGGATGTCAGCGGAAACCGGAAGATCGTGGACGCCGACTGTGCGGTCTGCGGACAGTGCGTGACCCACTGCCCGGTGGGCGCGCTCCATGAGAGAGACGACTGTGATAAACTGATGGACGCGATACATAATCCGGACAAAATCGTCGTCGTCCAGATCGCTCCCACTGTCCGCGCAGCCTGGGGCGAGGGAATCGGCCTGCCGAAGCAGATGGCGACGGAGAAACGCATGGCGGCGACTGTCCGTGCGCTGGGTGCGGACTATGTATTTGACACGAATTTTTCGGCAGACCTGACCATCATGGAGGAAGGTTCAGAGCTGATCGAGCGCCTGCAGCACCCGGATGATTACCAGTGGCCGATGTTTACCTCCTGCTGTCCGGGCTGGGTGCGTTTCCTGAAATCCCAGTATCCGGATATGACGGCAAACCTGTCCACGGCCAAATCGCCGCAGCAGATGTTCGGTGCGGTGGCCAAGAGCTACTACGCGCAGATCCTTGACGTGGATCCTTCCCGGATTTTCTGTGCGTCCATCATGCCCTGCATGGCGAAAAAGGCGGAGTGCGATCTGCCGGTGATGAACGATGCGGGCGCGGGACAGGATGTGGATCTGGCTCTGACTACCCGTGAATTTGACCGGATCATTAAGGCAGAGATGCTGATCCCGGCTCTGCTTCCCGAGGAAGAATTCGACATGCCTCTGGGCGTCGGCTCCGGCGCGGCCGTCATTTTCGGCGCCACAGGCGGCGTGATGGAGGCGGCTCTTCGGACTGCGTCATATGTGCTGGAGGGTCATAACCCCGACCCGGATGCTTTTTCCGCGGTGCGCGGCATGGACGGCATCAAGGAGGCTGAAGTGGAGATCGCAGGTGTCAAAGTAAAAGCAGCGATCGCCCACGGTCTGGGCAACGCCCGGAAGCTGATTGAGAAGTGCCGTTCCGGCGAGGCGGAGTATCACTTCGTGGAGGTCATGGCCTGCCCCGGCGGCTGTGCCGGCGGCGGCGGACAGCCCATCCGCGACGGCGTGGAGATGGCGGACGTCCGAGGACAGCAGCTCTACGAGCTGGACCGCAATAATCTGATCCGTTTCTCCCATGAGAATCCGTCCGTCATTCAGGCGTATCAGGATTACTTTGAAAAACCGCTCTCCCATAAGTCGCATGAGCTGCTGCATACGGATCACGACGCGTGGAAGATGCCGGGCGAGAGAAAGTGAGATAAAAGTGAGATGTAAGTGAGATAGCAAATTTTATATTTGCGTGATCGGACTTATACAACGTAGGAAATCTGTGATTTCCGTAATCGAACTTATACACCGTATAAGAAATCTTTGATTTCTGCGTTCGAACTTATGCAAAGATTAATCCATAACCCCAAATAGCCTGTCAGTTTTCCTGGCAGGCTGTTTTTCCCTCATAAAAAAGAGAATCTCTATTTTACAATTCATTAGAACCTATGCCGTCGATTCCGCATATATTACAGTAAATCCATCAGAAAGGGCAATCAAATTGAGTTGCAATACAGGAAATTACCGGACGATGCCGATGAGCGGCGGCATGCCGTACGCCATCGACCGCATGCCGATCGCAATGGCGTATGTGCCGTGGCAGCATTTTGCACGGACCTATGAACTGGATCGGGCGCTTACAGTCGGAACCATTTTCCCCGAATTAGATAAACCGTTCACCGGGAAAGGAGGGAACTGCTGATGAGTATGTCCTGCAATTGTAATGCCTCGGAGAAAATGAGGCTGTTCCAGGCGGTGAATCAGTATGGATTTGCTCTGAGCGATATTACACTGTACCTGGATACCCACCCAAAAGACCAGGAGGCGCTGGATTACTACAACCACATGAATCACATGTATCAGAAAGCGACCTCGGAATACGAGCACAAATACGGCCCGCTGACCCAGTTCGGCGGCGAGGAGCATGATATCTGGAAATGGTCGGTACAGTGCTGGCCGTGGGAAAGGGGGTATTTTTAACTTATGTGGAATTATGAGAGAAGACTGCAGTATCCGGTCAACATCACAAAATCCGACCCCGGCATTGCAAAAATAATTATCTCGCAGTTTGGCGGACCTGACGGCGAGATGTCCGCGTCCATGCGCTATCTGTCCCAGCGGTATTCCATGCCGTATAAAGAGGTGACAGGCCTGCTCACGGATATCGGCACGGAGGAGCTGGCGCACATGGAAATGATCTGCGCGATTGTGAAACAGCTGACACAGGATCTGACACCGGAGGAAATCAAGAAGAGCGGGTTTGACACCTACTATGTGGATCACACGCTGGGCTTATGGCCCGCGGCGGCAGCCGGTATTCCGCAGAATGCGTGCGAGTATCAGTCCAAGGGAGATGCGATCACGGATCTTTTTGAAGATATGGCAGCAGAGCAGAAGGCGAGAACAACGTATGACAACATTCTTCGCCTGGTCAAAGACCCGGAGGTCTGCGATCCGATTCGCTTTTTGCGGGAGCGTGAGGTCGTTCACTTCCAGCGGTTTGGCGAAGGACTTCGCATTGTGACGGATCGGTTGAATGAGAAGAATTTCTATGCGTTCAATCCGGAATTTGACGTTAAGGGAATTGCGGGCTGTAAACCGGGCTGCGGCTGTCCTGCTTAAAGAACGGAATTATAAAAATCTGATTTGCGGGTTTTATTTGTCCGGAGAGCCACCTGTGTAAGCTGCGGGTGGCTCTGCTTTTTGGGCGCAGAGGTGCGTAAGGAATATGACAGCTGTGCTGTCCGCACCCCGCGCGGCGAGTATGAG
>JAJBTR010000347.1 GCA_020860745.1 Lachnospiraceae bacterium
TGACTTTATAGTAGGTACAAAGTTTAACATGAAATTACAGGACAGGATTTTGCGGTTTATATGTTTACAACTGAAACTTGATTGTCAAGTACCGAAAATAGGAAGGAGTCTGAGAAATGAAGCGTAAAGTAAAGGTAGCCCAGTTTGGAATCGGGCGGATGGGGAGCCTGATGGTCCGATATATCGTGGAACATGGCGGTGAGTATGTAGCGGCTTTTGCGAGAAACCCTGGCCAGATAGGGAAAGATCTGGGTGAGATTGCCGGAATCGGTTCTCTGGGTGTGGTCATCAGCGATGCGAAAAACGCGGCGGAAGTGCTGGCTGCAACCAGTCCTGATATTGGCATGATCACCACACAGGGGTCTATGGCACTGAACAAACCGTATTATGAGGTGTGCGCCCGAAATGGCGTGAACGCAATTTCCATCGGAGAGCATTGCCTCTGGCCTTATACGAGCGATGCCGCGATTGCGGATGAACTGGATCAGATCGCGAAAGAATGCGGTGTGACATTGAGTGCAAGCGGCTGCCCGGAGGTGACATGGGGCACACTGGTGACCACATTGATTTCCGCGTGCAATAAGATAACGAAGATCAAGGGGGATACCATGCTGAATGTGGATGATTACGGTCCTGCGGTATCAGACATGCATGGCGTAGACCTGACCCTGGAGGAATTTGAAGCCCGTTTTCCGGAGATTGACAGGATTGATGGACATTTTCCGTGTCTGCCGGGTGATCAGAATGCGTTTCTGGCCGATCATCTCGGGCTCCATATTGTGAGCCAGAAGATGAAGCATGTGCCGCTCACCGCCCAGAAGGATGTCTACTGCAAAAATCTGGATCGTGTGATCCGGGCAGGCCGCGTAATCGGCGATTATATGCAGGTGGCGTCTGAAACAAAGGAGGGTATATCCATAGAACTGTGGATTGGCGGCAAGGTTTATGAAGAAGGAGAGCAGGATTGGAATAAGTGGGACATCTCAGGGGAGCCGGAGTGCCATTTTACCCTGTATAATCCGGCAACGCCGCAGTTTACCTGTGCAACGCCGGTTAACAAAATTCCGGATGTCATCAATGCCGCGCCCGGTTTCCTGGTAGCTTCCCAACTCCCGATTAATACGTTTAAAGTGCGGGACCTGAATGAGTACGTAATTGAGAAAGAGTGATCGAAATATTGTAGAAAGAAGGTGTTTCTATGGAAGCAATCAAAGCCGTTGCTTATGGCTGTGGACGAATGGGCCGGTTAGGTATTCAATTTATGTATAAGAAAGGTGTCAATATTGTCGGCGCCATCGATTCCAATCCTGCCCTGGCAGGGATGGATGTCGGAGAGTATGCAGATCTGGGAGTAAAGCTGGGTGTCAAAATTCGTGATGACGCAGATGCTGTATTAGATGAGTGCAAACCGGACATTGTGATTGCCGCATTGTTCAGTTATGTCTATCTCTGTGAGCCGATGTTTGAAAAAGTTCTGAGCAGAGGGATCAATCTGCTGACGACCTGCGATGAGTCGCATCACGCGTGGCATACTTCTCCGGAGGTAGTCAATCGCCTGGATCGGCTGGCGAAGAACCACCATTGTACTATCACGGGCTCCGGCCTGCAGGATGTGTTCTGGATGAATCTGCCGCTGGTGTGTGCCGGAGGTATGCATGAGATCAAACGCATTGAAGGGGTGACTACGTTTAATACAGATGAGTATGGACCGGCTCTGGCGGATGCCTATAACATCGGGAGGACTTTGGAAGAGTTTGAGAAAAAAATGAAAGGGGCGCAGCCGGACGGTTTCCTGATGAGAGCTACTAATGCCGCGATTATTGCAACGCGGGGACTTTCACCCAATGGTTTAACGCAGCAGCCGGAGCCGGGAGTGAGTGAAGCGGATATGTATTCCGAGGCGCTTGGCAAAGTGGTTCCGGCAGGATGTGTGATCGGGACAAAGGAGATTGTCAAGAGCTATACCCAACAGGGAATTGTGGTAGAGAGCTCTGATATCGGAAAACTCTATCGGGAGGGTGAGGGCGATATCTGCAGGTGGAAGCTGTATGGAGAGCCGGATGTGGAAGTGCAGGTGCCAAATGTAAATTCCTATAAGTTTACGATGAGCGATCTGGTCAATCGAATTCCGGATGTGATCAATGCGGCTCCCGGATATCAGACGAATGACCGCTTTGGAATGACCAGGTATCTTACGTATCCGATGGAATGCTATGTAGACAGGAAATAATGGGGGCACAGAATGATGAACATAGTGGTAGGAGAAAAAGAGACCAATTTAAGAGCAGTTCAATATTTTTCGGAGACACTGTTCTGGCTTCCGGAACACAGAGGGATGTACGCGTCGAATTTTACGTTTGAATTCCCCTTCGCTCCGCCTGGTTGGCTGCAAAAACTGAATGTCGGCGAGACGGTCACGCATTTTGACTGGCTTAGCCGTACGATTCGATCCTGGTCATGGGCTGAGAGCAAAGTCTATGCGACCAATTATCCGGATAAGGTTTGGATTTTGCGTCAGGGGAAAGGAGAGATTTCATGTGCTGGCAGGGACGGGACTTATGACGGCAGGTTTCTGACGCTGCTTACGGTAAACGATGGAAAAATCACTCATATCAGAGATTATTTCGACAGTATTGCCATGTATCGGGCGATTGGGGTAAAGCTGCCGGTATTTAAGTACGGTGCGCCTGCAGCGGAGAGTATGCCGGATCGTGAGCCTGTCCCGGATCTAAGCGGTGATGAGGAGGCAGTCTGCAGGCAGCTTAAGGATACCCTGTCCAAATTTGTGGCCATGGATTTCTGGGAAGACGCTGAGATTAATGCCAACGATATTGTACACGAGCTTCCGTTTGCTCCGGATGATATGCCAAAGCGATATGAGGGCAAAGCCTACGATGCGTTGAACGCATGGATATCCGGGAATTGTCTGGAGTGGAAGACGTACCCGGGCACGATCCTCTATGTTACGGATGAGGAGGGTGTGTTCTTTATAGAAAGCGGCGGAACCGGCTACATGAGCTGGACGGGAGTAAAAGGACATTATCAGCAGAGAGAACTGTCCTTCCTGCGGACGGAACAGGGATACGTAAAGGAATTTCATGAGTATTTTAATATGACAAACAAATTTAATTCGATCAACGTCAGTATTCCTACGTTTCCGTATTTGTATTAAGGAGGTTTTCACAAATGAACATAATCGCAGGCGAAAAAGAGAAAAACTATAGTCTGGTGAAAAAATTCTCGGAGGTCACATTCTGGAATTCGGAGTATGCGGCATTCCTTTCGGATGATTTCACCCTGGAACTTCCGTTTGCCCCTCCGGGCTGGCTGCAGAATATGTCTCCCTCGGAATCAAAAACCCACTTACAGTGGCTGGAACGGACGGTGACAAACTGGGCATGGAGCGACATTAAGGTGTATGCGACCAATTATCCGGATAAATTCTGGATTCTGAGGTCTGGGGAGGGAGATGTGTTCTGGATGGCCAGAGACGGACGTCTTAACAGCCGCTTTATCACCCGGGTAGATGTGCGGGAAGGAAAAATCAGCCATATGAAGGACTGTTTCGACAATATGCGCGTCTACGAGGCTGTCGGAATTGCGCTGCCGGAATTCTATTACACTGCGCCGCTTGCAGATACCATGGCGGACCGGCCGAAAGTGCCGGTGTTGGAAGGCGAGGCACTCAAGAAAAATACGTTAGCGGCCGTCAGAAGTTTCGTCAGTGTAGATTTCTGGGAGGATGACGGAACCGGTCAGGTATATGCGGATAATTTTGTACACCAGCTTCCGTTTACACCGCGAAGCATGCCGCGCAGGTATAATCTGAAAGAGTATGATGCGTTAAACGTCTGGCTGCAGGAGCACGCAAAAACCTGGGAAGTACATCCGGGGACGGTTCTCTATGAGACAGATTCCGAGGGGGAGTATATCATTGAGAGCGGAGGCTGTGGAAAGACGACATGGTCGGGGATTAAGAACGGTTTCTATCAGAATCGGCATGTCTCGTATCTGAAGGTTGAAAATGGGTATGCGGTGGAGTTCGATGAGTATTTTGATCCGTTGAAAAAGTTTAATTCAATCAATCAGAGTATACCATCGATACCTTATTTATATTAACTCAGGTTGAAGGCATCGCCAGACATTCGACGATGCTTTTCTGCAAGGCTGAAAGATAAGTGTTTTTGTTGCTGTTTTTCCATAAAAGGACGATGGAATGCCGGTCTTTCAGCTTTGCTGTCAAAAACTGTGCGGTGTCGGCTTCCGGAGCCCATGCATCTGTCATAACAACGCCGTATCCTCTTTGCACATAGGTCAGGCAGGTTTGCCAGGAAGCTTTTTGCTGCAGAATGGGTTTAAATCCGTTTTTCTGGCATATGCGCATGATTTCCTTTTCCATAACGGTCTCATTTGTGGGTTCCGAATAATAATAAAAGATCGAATCCTGAAAATCATATATTGTGGGGTCCGTAGTTATCTGGTGAATGGGATGTGTGGGGGAATAGAGAATAAGTCTGTCTATGTCAGCAACCTTTTGATACGAGTATTTCTCGTGATTTGGTATGGTCTCTATATCAGATTCCATAGTCAGGATGATATCATATTTTCCAAGATCCAGACCCTGGTAGGCATCTGAGATTCCTGTAGGATGAAATGCAAGATTCGTGTTTTTGCAGTATCCCTCAAAGACACTGGATATATGACTGGCTTTCTGGATAAAATTCCAGTTGAACAGATATGCAATATTTATGGTGGTTTCATTTCGCGGATCGGAATAACGATAGGTATCCAGAAGCTGTCGGAATTCGTCAGTATAGTTTGAGAGCAGGTGATACAATTCTTTCCCAAAAGGGGTTGGTTCTATATTGCGTCCGACATGGTGGAATAAGGATATGCCGATTTCTTTTTCAAGCGCAGAAATCTGTCTGCTTACAGCAGGCTGGGAGATATACAGGGATTCGGCTGCTCTCGTAATACCATTCATTTTTATGACAGTTAAAAAGCAATTGATCTGAATACTGGTCATAGCTATCCTCCATGTTTCATTCTATTCAAAGTATATAACTTTTTTATTATTGTTTCAAGTAAAAATCCGGATTGATATATAACGGATTGGTTATGAAATGAGATGGAAAAAGCA
>JAJBTR010000325.1 GCA_020860745.1 Lachnospiraceae bacterium
CTTCTGAAACAATGGAATAAAGTCATAAATGATTGTATGAAAACAGTCTCTGGCCATACTTCCGTCATAATCATGCGAAAGTTCGTTTCTCATATTCAGCATCATCATCCAGGCATCATCCGCGATAAGGTCAACCGAATACGCCGTCCGCAGCGTTTCCCTCGGAGATCCTGTTGCAAACGTCTGTATTTTGTGATACTTCACTATAATATCCTTCATTACCTTCCACGCAATATCAAAAGTCAGATTAAACTTCTGTACCGTACCGCTCAGGACAAAATCATCTTCGGGATCTCTCATCGGCGCCTTTTCCAATGTAGCCAGGCTGCTGCAAAAACTATTGTAACGATTAGTAAATTTCGCGTCCATACCGATCCATATCCTCCTTCAGATAACTGTTTCTGCACTTGTCATACTCAAAAACATCAATTTTTTTCAGTGTGGGAATCCTGTCTATCTCATCCCGCAGCCGGTCAATCTGGCACCCGCCTTTTATGATAATATCAATGTCGCTGGTAGTTGTTGCAGTGCCCGTGGCATAGGATCCAAACAAATACAAATGCTCTACCTGATATTTCCGGCACAGCATTTGTATCTGATCCAGGATTTCCTCTATTTCCATATTCGCCATAATCTCTCTCCTTTTCAAAAATATAGCACAGGTTTACACGAAAAGGAATCTTTTTACATAATTTTATACGGTGAAAAAGTTTTACAGCTACGAAAAGAGACGCCCGAAGACGTCTCTCTGAAAAAGGATTATAACACGCAAAATCCAAAAAATATATAATTATCCCTCAGTTAACAAAACCGCGGCGGCTGCACCTGATACTCTTCGATCGGCACATCCTCTGTGGAGAACTTCATCTCACCATTATCGTTCTCACACACGATCCACTTCAGCCAGTTTTCATTATCCATCTGCGGATAATCCTCGCGGAGGAACCAGCCTCTGGACTCTTTCCGCATGGAGGCGCCCTTAAACTGCATCTCCGCGGAGAGCACCATAGCCTCCGCCTCGTGACAGGAAAGGAGACCGTGGAAATCATCTGCTTTCAGCTGATCTACCAGAGGCTTCACTTTCTCAAGCTTCCGCAGGCAGACATCCAGTCGATGCTGGCTCATATACACGGAATTCTCCATCGGGCAGATAATATCCTGAATCTTGTCGATCACTTCCTTCGCGGTCACGCCTTCCTCGCGGAAAAGCGGCGCGTAAGCGGCTTCTTTTAATTCTTCTGTCTTGTTCTCATCAATGGGTTGCTGTGCATTCGCCGCAGCGTATTTTGCCGCCGACTGCCCGCTGATCACACCGGCAAAAACAGCATTTAAGATACCCGATCCTCTGTTTCGTCCCGGAGGTGCCGGAACTGCGCCGGGTGCGCAGGAACCGTCATAGCAGACGTCGCCTGCCGCAAACATACCGGCAATCGTAGTCTCCATCTCCTCGTCGACCTTCACCGGAGACTGCTCGCCTACGAATCCGGGGATAACTTCCCACTTGTCGTCGCCTTCCACACCGTCCACGGAAGCGCCCTTTTCAAAATCAATCTTCCAGAAAGGCAGACCGTAGGGACGATCCCAGATGTAGAACATCATGGTATCATTTTTTGTCGTCTCACTCTCCATCGGATGAAGATACACCGGACCTCTGCCGGAAGCCATCTGGTTATACCACTCCGCAATTGCTGTGGAGCTGATGTCCGCCTCCGGGAAACGCCGAAAATTTTTCGTAATATTTTCGCCGTAAGCGTCATACATCACCTGCTCGCCAAATACGCACTCGCGATTACTTCTGACACGGTAAAGCTGGGCAAAGTTTCCAAACTCCGGATTCCGCATCTGCGCTCCGGCACGGTAAGCCGCCGCGATACCGTCGCCGCGCCCGTTGCTCCACATGGGAGCTACGCGGTAATTCTGGCTGCCGGTGCAAAGAATCACTGATTTTCCCTCAAACACATAAAAGGTTCCGTCAATAATGCTGTAGCCCACGGCTCCTGCAATCTTTCCGTCCGCCGTCAATAAATCGGAAACGGTAGTCTTGTCCATAAAGCGGACGCCCAGCTTTGTCGCGGTCTTCCTCATTTTCAATGTAATATCCAAATCCACACCAACCATATAAGTCAGCGGACCGGTAGGAATTCTCTTTTTCGGGATATTCACGCCCCAACCTTCCATCTTATCCAGAAGCTCATTGTTCATCGCCACATATTTCTTTAACAGATTCTGGTTCGCCAGATATCCGCCCACAGAATTCGCATGGTACTCGTTAAAAATCTCCGGCGTAACCTTCTCCAGATTAAAATACTGGAGTACGCCGCCGCCCTTGTTTGCCTTTCCGGAATAACCGGAAGTCTGTTTTTCCACAATCAGGACATCCACATCCGGATTTTCCTCCTTTGCAGAAACCGCCGCGGTCAGACCGGCAATCCCGCCGCCGATGATCAAAATGTCGGCGGATACTCTTTCCTGTTTCACGTCACTTATCTTCATAAATTCCTCCATTCTGCCCTGACAATCTGCTATCTCTCCTTTCCCGCTCATTACGCTCATGCAGGAAATTCGCAGGCTGCCTGTCAGTCCTTCTTCGCGTAGCGGTCAAAGCTCTGGCGGAAACTCTGGCTGGAGAAATCCGGAATGACTTTGATCGCGCCCTTCGCACATTTTACTTCACAGCAGTTACAATGCTCACAGTCTTCCACATATTTAAAAATCGGCTGCTTCTTCTCTGCGTCCCAACGGATGACGTCCACAAAACAGGCTTTATAGCAGATCTGACATCCCACGCATTTGCTCTCATCAAATTCGATTTTATGATTTGTATAGATCATCTCTGAACCCCCTCCTATAACCAGTTGTCTTTTTCTTCCACATAGAGCGAAGGAAGGATAGCCGCAAGGTTATGAAATTCTTTTACATTATGTAACGCCAGAGACATGGCCGCCATATCCGGGTAGCGCATCCCATCGGGCAATATCTTGACATCCTTTCCGTTCTCATAATTCCATCCCATCCAGAAGCGGGAGCGCAGCTCAATGCCGCCCTCGATCTTACGAACAAAATGCGTCATAAATGTCGGAGGAACGGCAAACGGCGGCTGTCCCTTTCCGTAGCCTTTCCCGCAAACCAGCGTGGCACAGGCGTCGGTGCCGAGATATTTCGCGTCAAATCCGCAGTCGCCCGGATATTTAAAGTTAATGACAATGCGATCCGGTCCCATACCGGTGTCCTCCAGAATCTCATGGGTAGTATCCCACAACTTCTCCTGATAAGTCAGATCCGGATCCAGCGCATGCGTCCGGTTCTGGCTCACAGCCTCATAGTGATCCTCCGGATTCCAGATCTTGTATCGCAGATTATCCAATCCATGCCATGCAAAAAAACCAGTCGAACATCTCCGGCGTCACTCCCGGCATCTTTGTAAGATTGGCCAGATAACCGGTGCCGTCCGGCAAAATCGCCCAACCGATCTCCCCTTCCAGATACCCCGGCTCAAACAACCGGTTTCTGTCCTTAAACTGCAGAACTTTGTCCGGTGTCAGCGGGCCTCCCAACATTGCCGCGTAACTCTCCTGCGGTGCCGGAGCCATATTCTGCTCAAAGTATTTGTAATAACTTCTCTGCTTTTCCTCCTCCGTGACCGGCACACGCTTTTTCGGTGTGTTTTCCATAGAAACCTCCTTTACATTTTGCGTTTGGCTGCGGTATGCCGGAATACGCATACCGTATTTCCTTGTATCTCAGTATGGAAATTGTAACTGGACAAGTCAAAATATTCATTTCCGGTTTCTACAGTTTCAGTCAAAATAATCTGGCAGGTTTTTGTAGGAATTTACAACATTTTCTTGCCGTGTGCAAATCGCACAATTGTATCCGTGTAAAAACATGTTTTTACTGCAAAACGCACGCGACATGGATACCATTCGGTCGTTAGAATTGTTTATAACACCAATCGACAACCAAAAATAATATGAGGAGGTACCCCATGAAAAAACAAACAGACATTGTTGTAATGGGAAGCGGCATGGCCGGTATCTGCGCGGCAGATGCAGCTCTTGCCAGAGGGAAAAAAGTGGTTGTATTTGAAAAAAAGCCCTACCAGGGCGGCGCAGCAGGCAACTGCCCCATCGCGTTTCTCTCTATATAAAAAGGATAAGGCATATCAGGACGCAGCATTCAAGCTTCTGTATGAGTATTCCAATTACAACGCAAACCCGGCTGTCATCCGTGCTTATGTCAACAATTCCTGGCGAACCAAAGAATATATTGAGCGTCTGGGTGTGAAAATGATGCAGGTAGCGGATATTCCGCTGGATGAAATCGGCTCCCCTAAGTATGCGGACGGATTTCCGCCCGCCATCCAATCCCACGGGGATATGTATTTTGCACTGGGACGCGGCAAAGGCCACGGCGCGGCACTGGTCTGCTTAAACGCTATGCGTGACATCGAAAAACGCGGCGGCGAATATTTGCTGAACACGCCCGTGGTCGATATTCTGACCGATGCAAACGGAAAAGTAAACGGTGTTGTTGGCATCAACAATGAAACCGGTGAACATGTGGAAGTAGAATGTGAGGCAGTTGTCATAGCCAGCGGCGGCATCATGGATGACAGAGACATGATGAAAAAATATACCGGTTTTACCTATACAGACAATACCTGCAAAGACGGCGGAAATGTGCATACTCTTGTCCCACTCTGTCAGGCGATAATACACCGTCAGCAGACGATTCATCAGATACTCGCACGAACAAGGTCTTCCGATCAAAACAACCGTGCCGCGAAACCTCTCCCGTCCGCAAGACCACCGCTGGCCACAACCGGGATATCCAGCAGATCCACAGCCTGCGGCACCAGCACGGTGGTAGCCTCAAAGGTTACGTGTCCGCCGCCTTCCCAGCCTTTCACGATCATCACATCGCAACCTGCTTTCGCTGCAAGCAGCGCATCGTCAATAAAGGATGCCTTTACCACGATTTTGCATCCCGCCTCATGCCAGATATCAAAATACTTTTTGCACAACTCCGGATCCAGACCAGCGATCGTGTCCGCATACATCACCGGCGGTTTTTCGTCCACCACGATTTTTGTCAC
>JAJBTR010000237.1 GCA_020860745.1 Lachnospiraceae bacterium
GTTTTTATAATTTGTCGGGCAGTAAGGCCTGGCGCAGCACAGGGGTTTTGGAGAAATGTACAAAAATAATGTGAGAGATAAAAGAAGTTTGTGCACACTTACAGGGGAAACTTTGTTAATATAATAACGTAAAAACCCCCAATACATTACATCTTTTTGCTACCCCATAGCAAAAATACCTTCTCTTTAGAAAAGAACAGCCTGGTACCCCATCGGCTGTTTTTTTCGTTATGCAGCTATCTCATGTTTTTGGCAGATGCCTTTTCGTTTTTCCCGCTTTTGCGCGAAGTATCCTGCACGACACTTTATTTATTGCAATTTTTGCGGGAATCATATATAGTATATCCGAATAGAAATAGATTTCCGTAAGCGGTACTTTCCATGCGGGCAGGAAGCTTTGTATTGACAGAATGGAGAGAGGCTATGAGTATTTATAACAGGAAAAAACAGCGAAAGGCCAGAAGCCTTCACATTATTATTGTCGGCTGCGGCAAGGTGGGAAATACGCTGGTGGAGCGGCTGATCCCGGATGAGCATGAGATTACTGTGATTGATCAGAACGCGGAGCGGATTCAGCAGATCACGGACCGTTTTGATATCTCCGGCGTGGTAGGGAACGGCGCCAGATTTGCTGTGCAGAGTGAGGCCGGTGTGGATACGGCGGATATTCTGATTGCGGTTACGGATTCCGATGAACTGAATCTGCTTTGCTGTGTGGTGGCAAAACGGGCGGCGAAATGCGATGTGATCGCCCGGGTGCGCACACCGGAATATGTGCAGGAGGCGGACTACCTGAAGGAAAAACTCGGCCTTGCGATGATCATCAATCCGGATCTGCAGACGGCGGGTGCGATTGCCCGGGTTTTATATATGCCGACAGCCTTGTCTGTGAACGTCTTTGCCGGCGGGCAGGCGGATATGGTCCGCATCAAACTCCAGGAGGGTAATGCGCTGACCGGGAAAAAGATTATGGATCTCGGCAGCGACCGGCTCAGCGATGTACTGATTTGCGCGGTGGAGCGCGGCGGGGAGGTTGTGATTCCGGATGGCTCCTTTATTCTGCAGACAGGCGATGTGATTGTTTTTATCGCGCAGTTTCGAAAAGGAAGAAGCTTTTTAAATAATATCGGCTTTCAGACGCACCGTGTGCGGGACGCACTGTTGCTGGGCGGCGGACGCTGTGCTTACTATCTGGCAAAATTCCTGCTGGAGGCGGGGATTGAGGTGACGATTATAGAGAGAGACCGGAATTGGTGCGAGGTGCTCAGCAACGAACTTCCGCAGGCGGTTGTGATCAACGGAGACGCTGCCAATGAGGAGCTGCTGGCGGAGGCAGGCATTGAGACTGTCCAGGCGGTGGTGGCGCTGACCGGGTTTGACGAAGGGAATGTATTTCTGACGCTGCACGCCCGGGAGGTGTCTAACGCGAAGCTGGTTACGAAAGTAAGCCGCATTTCTTTCCAGCAGGTGATTGACCACCTGGATCTGGGCAGTGTGGTTTATCCTCAGTATATTACCTCGGAGGCCATTGTGGCTTATGTGCGGACGAAGACAGCGCAGATGCACGGTGATATAGAGACGCTGGTGCAGCTTTTTACGGACCGCGTGGAGGCAATTGAGTTTCTGGTGCCGGAGGATTCCGGGGTGACAGGGGTACCGCTGTCGGAGCTGCGGCTGAAAGATCAGATGCTGATCACCTGTATCAACCGCAAGGGGAAAATCATTATTCCCCGCGGCCATGACATGATCTGCCCGGGCGATACGGTGATTCTGGTAACGACGCACAAGGGCATTGATTGTATTGATGACGCGTTGTATTAGGCGGTGGTATCATGAATAAAGCGATGATTCGATATATCCTTGGCTGGATATTGACAATAGAAGGATTTTTTATGCTGTTGCCCTGGCTGGTGGGTCTGATTTACCGGGAGTCCTGTACCTGGATTTTTCTGATTGTCGGTTTCTGCAGCATGGGGGCGGGATTTCTGGTTGTCCGAAAAAAGCCGGAACGTACTGTTTTTTATATGAGAGAGGGCTGCGTCGCGACGGCGCTGAGTTGGATCCTGATCAGTCTGGTGGGGTGTCTTCCGTTCCGGATCAGCGGGGAGATTCCCTCTTTTACCGATGCATTTTTCGAGACAGTCTCCGGGTTTACTACGACGGGAGCGACGATTCTGGGCGACGTGGAGGCATTGTCCCACTGTATGCTGTTCTGGAGAAGCCTGACGCACTGGATGGGCGGCATGGGCGTACTGGTGCTGCTGCTTGCGGTAATCCGGATGGGCGGCGGTTCCAACATGAATCTGATGCGGGCGGAGAGCACGGGACCCGCTGTCTCAAAGCTGGTTCCCAAAGTGATGCATTCCGCCAGAATTGTCTATATGATTTATATCGCGTTGACGGGAGTCATGGTGATTTTTCTGCTGGCGGGGAGAATGCCGCTGTTCGATGCGCTGACGACGGCGCTTGGCACGGCCGGTACCGGCGGTTTCGGGATTAAGGCGGACAGTATGGCGAGCTATTCCCCGTATCTTCAGTGGGTGGTCACCGTATTTATGCTGGCGTTCGGCGTGAATTTCAATGCGTATTATCTGATTTTGTTTAAAAAATGGCGGCAGGCATTTCATATGGAGGAAGTGCGATACTATCTTCTGGTTGTCGTGGCTGCGAGCGCTATTATCACGGCGAATATCTATAACACGGCGGTTTCCTTTGAGGAAAACCTGCGCACGGCCACGTTCCAGGTGACCTCAATCATCACAACCACCGGTTTTGCGACGACAGACTTTAATCTCTGGCCGGAGACATCCCGGTTTCTTCTGGTGCTGCTTATGTTTTTCGGTGCCTGCGCGGGAAGTACCGGCGGCGGATTGAAGATTTCCCGGATTCTCATTATGGTGAAAACGATCGGCCGGGAGTTTACGTCCTATCTTTTTCCAAAGAGCGTGAAAAAGATTAAAGTAGACGGAAAAACTGTGGAGGATGATGTGGTGCGCGGCGTGCATGTGTATCTGGCTGCGTTTGCCGTACTGTTTGTGATCTCCATGTTCTGTCTGTCATTTGAAAATATTGATCTGATTTCAAGTTTTACGGCAGTAGCAGCTACGATCAATAATATCGGTCCCGGCCTGAATCTGGTGGGTCCGGTGGAAAGTTTTGCTTTTTTCAGTAATTTCAGTAAATATGTGCTGATTTTTGATATGCTGGCCGGGAGGCTGGAACTGTTCCCGATGCTGATTCTGGTTTATCCTCTGACATGGAAGGGCGTGTTTAAGAAAGGGAAGAAGTAAATGGAGTCTCACAATAACCAGAAAAAAATAGCTGTGGTCAATGATTTTTCGGGGTTTGGACGGTGCTCCATCGCCGTGGCGCTGCCGATTATTTCTGTGATGAAAATTCAGTGCTGCCCGCTGCCGACGGCGATCTTTTCGAACCATACCGGATTTGACAGTTACTTTTTTGAAGACTATACTTCCAAGATGAAGCCGTATATGGAGGAGTGGCGGAAACTGGATCTGCAGTTCGACGGAATCTGCACCGGCTTTCTGGGTTCGGTGGAACAGATTGAACTGGTGGAAAAGTTTTTGCGTGATTTCACCGGAGAACATACGATTGTCCTGGTCGATCCGATGATGGGCGATTATGGGAAACCTTATGCCACTTATACGATGGAGATGTGCAGGGAAATGGAGCAGCTGGTGCGTTATGCGGATATCCTGACGCCGAATCTGACTGAGGCGTGCATCCTGACGGACACGCCCTACAAAGAAAAGTGGAGAGTGGCTGAGATCAGCGCCATGGCAGAAGCTCTGAGCGCGATGGGGCCGGAAAAGATTGTGATCACCGGTATCCCGCAGGGAGGATTTGTGGCGAATCTCTGTTATGAGAAGGGAAAAGAACCGAAAGTGCGGCGCACCCACAGGGTTGGGACATCCCGCTCCGGCACGGGCGATATTTTTGCGGCGATTCTGGCCGCGGACGCGGTAAACGGAGTCTCTTTCGGAGATTCGGTAAAGCGTGCTTCCGGGTTTATCAAGAAAGCGATTATCAGCTCGATTGAGAGGGACATTCCGCTGACGGACGGCGTGTGCTTTGAAGAGCATCTGGCAAAGCTTGCGCCGAAGTGAGGGTGGAAAAACGGTAATTTGACTGGCAACATGATGAAGGCGGCAAAAGGGTATCGTACCTTAGATTGTTCCTTGTATCATAACATTTTGGGCAGGTATTGTTTGAAAATCCTGTATAAAAAGAAAGGCGGATTCTAATTATGGAAATTCTTTATAAAGTTCACAACGGTTTATATGCAAATCTGACCAACAAATGTCCGTGCGCATGCACATTCTGCCTGCGCCAGACGACGGATCACGTAGGAGAGTCGGGACGTCTCTGGCTGGAGCGGGAGCCTTCTCTGGAGGAAGTGATCGCTGAATTTGACAAGTTCGATATGGATCAGTTTGAGGAGTTTGTATTCTGCGGATTCGGGGAGCCTACGGAGGCACTTCCGGTACTTCTGCCGGTGGCGGATTATGTAAAGAAGACGTTTGGCAAAAAGATCCGCATCAATACTAACGGTATGGGGAATCTGATCTGGCAGAGAGATATCACGCCGGAATTCGAGGGGCGGATTGATACGGTATCTATCAGCCTGAATACGCCCGACGCGAAACGCTACCAGGAACTGGTGAAGTCGAAATTCGGCGACGGTTCTTTTGATGCCATGCTTGATTTTGCAAAGCGCTGCACGGAGCATGTCTCACAGGTAATTCTGTCCACTGTAGACACTACGATCACCCACGAGGAAGAGGCACGGTGCCGTCAGATCTGTGAGGAGATCGGAGTCACCTACCGGATCCGTCCGTGGGAAGGATAAGTGAGTGATGATTCCGGGATGACCGGATTGTGGAGATATAAGTCTTGTAACTGTCCCGTATTGTCCTGAATAGTTACAAATTCCCAAAAATAACCTGCAGAATCAGAAGTGCTTCTGGTTTTGCAGGTTTTTTTGCCAAAAAATAAAATATTTATAAAATTAATTTGAGAAAAACAGCCAGGGTTGTTTCATGAAGAAATTTTAAACATAAGATAAATGCTGA
>JAJBTR010000187.1 GCA_020860745.1 Lachnospiraceae bacterium
ACTGGCGCCGCAGTACTCTGGCTCTGCGCGGTGTGGTGTTATATTTTTACCTGGAGTTGTAAAAAGTACTGATATGCAGGCTGTATTTAACAGCAACCAGGCGGGGAGGGTACAAGATGTCTAAAAAATCTAAATTCATCAGACGGTGTATGGAGCGGGTCAGCGTTGTGCTGGAACTGATTCTGTCGGCGGTTCTGATCCTGATTATCATTCTGGCGCTTATCTTTTTAAAGACGCCGATTCTGGAGTATATCGCGAATGCAGCGGACACCAATGCTCTGCTCACTTTTATCACCTATGTGATCAATATAGTTATTGCTGTTGAGCTTTTTAAAATGCTTTGCAGTCCCGGCGCGGATACGGTACTTGAGGTGATGATGTTTGTGATTGTGCGCCGTATGATTGTGAGCGAGACGACGGCGTGGGAGAATTTCCTGACGGTGCTCGGCGTGGCGGTCATCATTATCGTGAAAAAATTTGTTCTTGATGAAAAATGGCCGAAGTTCTGTTTCGATAAAAAGAAGCCGCCGGAGCATGCAGACGAGGAGGAGATAGCAGAAAAATAGGATATCCGTAATTGCTGCTGTTTACGCATGAAGTGCATGAAGTACCAGCGGAGCAGATTCATCGGAAAAAACGTCTGATCTCATGAGAATTTGTATGGCTGTTTGTTTATCTGCCGGTCAGATAATCCAGAAACAGACTGCAATCCGCGCTGTGAGGAGCGTTATAAACAATACCGAAGACAGGGGCGTCCTCTGATGTGTACAGAGAGGCGTCCTTTACTATTGTAAAATCGTATGTAAAAATGCTGATCGCAGTGTCCTGGCCATAGATGAGCACAAGCACAGAGGCTGGTACAAAAAATAATAAAAATAATCGTGATATTTATATTGAAAAAAAAGAAAGTGTAGGTTACCATACATCCAGGGTTAGTTCAATCAATGAACAAAAGGAGGAAAAACTATGTTAAACATGCCTGAGATCAAAATCGGACTTGTTGCGGTAAGCCGCGACTGCTTTCCGGAGAGCCTTTCTGTGGGAAGAAGGGAGCGCCTGATGGCGGCCTACAATGAAAAATATGGTGACGGGGCGGTCTATGAATGTCCGGTCTGCATCGTGGAGAGTGAGATACATATGACGCAGGCGCTGGAGGATATCAAAAAAGCAGGCTGCAACGCTCTTTGTGTCTACCTTGGCAATTTTGGCCCGGAGATTTCGGAGACGCTGCTGGCGAAGCATTTTGACGGCCCGGCCATGTTTATTGGCGCGGCGGAAGAGGAAGATCTGATTGACGGACGCGGCGATGCATATTGCGGTATGCTGAATGCCAGCTACAATCTGGCGCTGCGCAATGTAAAAGCATATATTCCTGAGAATCCGATCGGAAGCGCGCAGCAGTGTGCAGATATGCTGCATGAGTTTGTCGGAATCGCCCGCGCTGTCGTCGGTATCTCCGATTTAAAGATTATCAGCTTCGGACCGCGTCCGCTGAATTTCCTGGCCTGCAATGCCCCGATCAGGCAGTTTTACAATCTGGGTATTGAGGTGGAGGAGAATTCCGAGCTCGACCTTTTTGAAGCTTTCAATAAGCATGCCGGAGACGCACGTATCCCCGAGGTGGTTGCGGATATGGAGGCGGAGCTCGGCGCAGGCAATAAAAAGCCGGAGGCTTTGGAAAAGCTGGCGCAGTATGAGCTGACACTTCTGGACTGGATTGACGAGCACAGGGGATATCGTAAATATGTTACGCTCTCCGGTAAATGCTGGCCGGCTTTCCAGACACAGTTTGGCTTTGTGCCCTGCTACGTTAACAGCCGCCTGACCGGCCGCGGAATCCCGGTTTCCTGTGAGGTGGATCTCTACGGTGCGCTCAGTGAGTATATCGGTCAGTGTGTGAGCAACGACGCGGTGACACTGCTCGATATCAATAACACGGTGACAGACCGGATCTATAATGAGGATATCAAAGGAAAGTATGATTATCGCCAGGGTGAGACTTTCATGGGCTTCCACTGCGGCAACACCTGCTCCTCCAAGCTTGTCGGCGGGGAGATGAGAAATCAGAAGATTATGGCGAGAAGCCTGCCGGTGGAAGTGACGAACGGAACCCTGGAGGGAGATATCGTTCCGGGCGATATCACATTCTACCGCATTCAGAGCACCGCGGACAGCAAGCTTCGCGCTTACGTAGCGGAAGGTGAAGTGCTTCCGGTCGCGACGCGCTCTTTCGGCGGCATTGGTATCTTTGCCATCCGTGAGATGGATCGCTTCTACCGCCATGTGCTGGTGCAGGGCAACTATCCGCACCACGGCGCAGTCGCATTCGGACATCACGGCAAGGCTCTGTTCGAAGTGTTCAAGCTGATCGGGGTGGAACCCAAAGAGATTGGGTATAACCAACCGGCTGGAGTGCGTTATCCGACCGAGAATCCATTTGCATAAGACTGTTTTATTTACTGTACGGGAAACGTAAATTGCAGGAAATCCAATTTCATATCTGATGCGGACGTGTCAGCGTCAGATATGGATTGGATTCCCTGTATCAGAGAAGAGGCAGGAGAAAAAAATATGTTATATATAGGCGTAGATCTGGGTACCTCCGCCGTTAAGCTTTTGCTGATGAATCAGGATGGCGGCATCGAGAATGTGGTATCCAAAGAATACCCTCTTTATTTTCCGCACCCCGGCTGGTCGGAGCAGAAGCCGGAGGACTGGTGGACGGCGGTCTGTGAGGGAATCACAGAGCTGGTGGATGGTTTTGACAAATCCCAGGTGGAAGGCATCAGCTTCGGCGGGCAGATGCACGGCCTGGTGATCCTGGATGAGAATGATGAGGTAATCCGCCCGGCTATCCTCTGGAATGACGGCCGCACCGGAAAGCAGACGGATTATCTGAACAATGTGATCGGGAAGGAAAAACTCTCTGCGTACACGGCGAACATTGCTTTTGCTGGGTTTACCGCTCCGAAGATTCTCTGGGTGAAGGAGAACGAACCGGAGAATTTTGCCCGTATTGCGAAGATTATGCTGCCGAAAGATTACATCGCCTACAAGCTCTGCGGCGTGCACAGCTGCGATTATTCTGATGCGTCCGGTATGCTTCTTCTGGATGTGAAGAACAAATGCTGGTCGCAGGAGATGATTGAGATCTGCGGCATCCGGGAGGAGATGCTGCCGCAGCTCTTTGAGAGCTATGAAGTCACCGGTACGGTAAAACCGGAGGTGGCGCAGCTGTTTGGCATTCCCGAGACATGCAAAATCGCGGCCGGAGCCGGCGACAATGCTGCAGCCGCGGTCGGAACCGGCACAGTCGGCGACGGCAGATGCAATATCTCCCTGGGAACCAGCGGGACGATTTTTGTATCCAGCAGAGAATTCGGCGTGGATAAGTATAACGCGCTTCATGCTTTTACCCATGCGGACGGCCACTATCATCTGATGGGGTGTATGCTGAGCGCCGCATCCTGCAATAAGTGGTGGATGGATGAGATTATCGGTACGAAGGATTATGCGAAAGAGCAGGAGATGATCACGAATCTCGGTGAAAACCATGTGTTCTTTCTCCCTTATCTGATGGGTGAGCGCTCCCCTCACAACAATCCGGATGCGAGAGGCACGTTTATCGGCATGACGATGGATACGACCCGTGCGGATATGACCCAGGCGGTGCTGGAGGGCGTGGCGTTTGCCATCCGCGATTCCTTTGAGGTGGCAAAGTCACTCGGCGTACAGATTGAGCGCACGAAAATCTGCGGCGGAGGCGCAAAGAGCCCGCTCTGGCGCAGGATCATTGCTAACGTGCTGAATATCAAAGTAGATATCATTGCGGCGGAGGAAGGCCCGGGCATGGGCGGCGCGATGCTGGCGGCGGTGGCCTGCGGTGCATATGCCTCCGTGGAAGATGCGGCAGAGAAAATCGTGAAGGTGGTTGATACTGTCGATCCGGATCCGGAGATTGCGGCAAAGTATGAGGAAAAATATCAGAAATTTGTGAAGATATATCCGACAGTGAAAGATCTGTTTTCTGAGATTATCCGATAGAATCTGGCAATTGTTTTTATTTGAGAATACCAGGCATCGATGTAGAATTGTGCCTGGTATTCGGGCAAGTATGATAGAAGTCGAACAGGAGGATCGTATCATATGCAGGGAAATATGAAAGTCGCCGTGATGACGGACTTAAACAAGATGGATTTCGTACAGAAGCCGATCCCGCAGGCGAAGGAGGACGAGGTTCTCGTCAGGATAGAGTACGTTGGTGTCTGCGGTTCGGATCTCCATTATTATGAACACGGCAGAATCGGGGATTTTATCGTGGAACCGCCTTTCGTGCTGGGCCATGAGGCGGGCGGCACCGTTGTGGAAGTCGGAACGGGCGTGACGCATCTGAAAGTGGGGGACAGAGTCGCCCTGGAGCCGGGAAAGACCTGCGGAAAGTGTGAGTTCTGCAAGACTGGACGTTATAACCTCTGCCCGGATGTACAGTTTTTTGCCACGCCTCCGGTAAACGGAGTGTTCCAGGAGTATGTAGCCCACGAGGCGGGACTCTGCTTTAAAATTCCGGACAATATGGATACCATGGAAGCTGCTCTGATCGAGCCGCTGGCGGTCGGATTTCACGCCGCCAGACAGGGCAATGCCCAGGCGGGGCAGACGGCGGTCGTCATGGGAGCCGGCTGTATCGGGCTGGTGAGCCTGCTGGCGCTCAAAGCAATGGGCGTCTCCACGGTCTATGTGGTTGATGTGATGCAGAAGCGCCTGGACAAGGCAAAGGAGCTGGGCGCCACGGAGGTGATCAACGGCGAAGAATCCGACACCGTAGCGGAGATTATGCGGCTGACAGAAAGGCGCGGCGCCGATCTGATCATTGAGACGGCGGGAACCGAGATTACGTCCAGACAGAGCGTTTTTGCATGCAAGAAAGGGGCGACTGTGGTGTTTGTCGGCTATTCACCGTCCGGTGATGTCAACATGCCCATGGGTGCGGCGTTGGACAAGGAACTCACTTTCAAGACGATTTTCCGCTACCGCCATATTTATCCGCTGGCGATCGAGGCGGTTGCCTCCGGGCGGGTGAATGTCAAGGG
>JAJBTR010000288.1 GCA_020860745.1 Lachnospiraceae bacterium
GTCCCGAGGTGCGAGTGATAATCTGTCCCAAAAAACAGATCAAAAATACAATTCTCCTGCGATGCAACTCCAAAAAAGCCGCCCATACGTTAATCCTCCTGTCCCGCGTTCATCTTAAAACACCGACACTTCCACTCGAAAGCTCCGCCATCTCACAAAGCATCGTTATCCGGGCATTTGCCCTCTTCATCATAATAGATTTAGCCGCAAAAGGAAAGCCCTAAAATAGATACAATTTTCTCCGGTACCTCTTTCATACTTTTAACTGGTTTGTAAGTTTCACTCATGACTGTCTCCTCCTGGTCTAAATTAGATTGCTGACAGAAGCTGACTGCCGGGATAAAAAGGAATGCGCCCTGGCGCATTCTCGCGGAGCATTTTGTATCATAGGACGAACTTTCCTATGATACAAAAAGAGCACTTCTCAGATAATTTCCAAAAAAGTGCTCACAGGTCTTGTCTAAACCCTATGCAGTTCCGTCATAAACATCATAACGCTTCGTGATGATGCGTTATTCTTCAAAATTTTGCTGTCAAATTGCTGTCAATGCGAGTATGACATCATGGTCAAACCTCAATATATAGTATGCTTTTAGCATTCCAATCGCAATATATTGTGGTTTTATTTCTCAATGGTTTTCATCGTCGGGAGAATAAGAACGCGATATTCAAGCGTTCTCCACAAGTGTACAAATGCCGGTTTTAAGCCATTTCTGCATCAGCTTTCACCTGTATAACTATCCATAATTCTGCACAGAATCTGCATCGATTGGTACAAAATCGGTACAGGATTGGTACAGGAAATTCTCTACTGCTCCTGCAGCCATTTTTCAACCATCTTAGTGCTATAACCCAATACATCAGCAATCTCTTCTGCCGACATATCTGCTTTAGTATACAGAATCTTCGCTGTTTTCTGATCCTCTTCCCTTCTGATACTGGCAATATAATCCTCTATTACTTCATCCTGATCAAATACTGTAATCATCTCTACAATCCCCGTTACACTTGAGGTACAAGTGAAAGCCATTCCTCAATGACCTTAACGCTGTATCCCAAAGACTGTGCTATAACATCTACAGATACCTTATTGGAGTATAATTTCTTCGCCGTGATCTGAGCATTTTTCTCAGCCTGTTCTCTTCTGTCACTGGCTATATAATCTTCTAATACTTCTTCCTGATCAAATAATGTAAACCACGCCATTATTCATACCTGCGGTACAAGCCCTAGCCACTTCTCGACAACCTTTACACTATACCCCACTGCCTCAGCAATGTCACTAACCGGCATACTTTTTCTATATAGTATTTTAGCGGTTTTTTCAGCCTGTTCTCTTCTTTCACTAGCCATATAATCTTCCAGCACTTCATTCTGATCAAACAATGTAATCATAATATCGATGACCTCCTTCTCTTTACTCTCAAGATATTCTTTCAGTACATTTCTGTCTTTACATATCCGAATGGCTTCAACTACCGCCTGTCTCGTCCTACCATATATCCGAACCTGATCGTTAGTCACCTTCGTAAAAATCACATACTGGTTAATGATATCGCCATCCTTACCGTCTGTGATAACCTTCACATACACATCTAATGCCGTCTGCTTCCCCTGAAAGAATTCTTCTGACATGGAAATATACTCTTTGTCAACTTTACAGTCACCAGTGTAGATAACATACAGTTCCGGTTCCGGCATATGAACCGGTGCCTCCGAAAACAGGCTCTGTGTACTTTGTTTAAAGTAGTCCTGATAAGTACGAGCAACATACATCAGACATCTCACAATAATATTAACCGTCCATGTACTCTGCGCTTCCACCAGAACCATCAGTCTGTCTCCAACCAGAAACCCAAGATCATTATAAATATCGCGAACCAACACCTGCTCCAACGTCACATACTTTAAATCATCAACCACACTCACTTTGTCCTCTGGATGCAACGCCTGATACAACTGAAACAGATATTTCTTCTCTGAAAACAAATCACGGAATACACTGTCTTTAACAGTCCGATTTGCCTTTACATCATCCTGCAGTATAGTAACCGTCTTCTGTTCTCTATCTCCCATATGAACCACCATTCTTTCTCTTTCTTCTCCAGCTCATCATCCATCTTCTTCAAGCTTTCAATCACTTCAACGAATCCGCCCGTTTGTTATTTTTTATCATATCATATACGCCGGGATTTATCCACGACTTTTGAATTTTCTTAACAGTAATTTCTCCTTTACACTCGCCCGGCAATCGTCCTCATTTACATCAGTCATTCTCTCATTTCCACCATTCCATCATTTCCACCCGTCAGGAAACATACATACAGATCCATATAATATGTCCCTGAAAAAGGTGGAAACGGTGGAATGATGGAAAGCAGGCGTTGGTGCCATGCTTTCCTAAAAATCCTATTCATCACCACCCTCCAGTTTCCTCTGGAGAGACTCAAATTCCTGCTGCTTCAATTCCTTTGTCACATCTGCGTAGATATTCAATGTAGTCTCCACATCCTTATGTCCCAAAACATCCTGTACCACTTTGATATTTACACCCTTTTCCACAAGTCTTGTCGTAAAAGTGTGGCGAAGGGAATGGCAGCTAAATCTCGGCAGTAATACAGGATTTTTAATATTTTTGCATAACTGCTCATCATTGAAGTCGCGTATAATCCGACGAAGAGCCATATTAAGTGTAACCTGATGCTTAGCGTTTCCAAAGCGATTGATAAATATAAAATCTGTGTATCCATCTATCGTAACATTACAGCAAATACCAGCCTCCTTCTGACAACGCATCTCCTCTTTGAAAGCATCTTTCACGTCATCCAACATGGGGATCTGCCGTCTTCCTGCCTCCGTTTTCGGCGTGTTAATGCTGAAATAGCATCCGTTCTCCGCATGGTTATAATACACAAGCGTATGATTTACATCTATTACATTTTCTTCCATATCTATATCGCACCAGCGAAGCCCAGTGATCTCACCGACCCTCATTCCTGTTCCGAGCATGACCGCAAAAATGGGATACCAGTGGTGATACTTGTTATTCTCCTTACGCAGATAATTAAGAAACAAATCCTGCTGAGGAATTGTCAATGCTTTTCTGCGTTCCGCATCCGCATTGTGCGACTGCTTCAGTTCCTTTAAAACGTTATCAGAGACATTATTTCTCAGATAGCCATCATCTACCGCAACTGTAAGAACCTGGTGCAACACGGTATGTATACTGTCCACCGTTGAAATTTTCAATCCCCTCTCGTCTACGAGCATGTTGTAAAAGCGTTTTACATCTGATTTTTTCAGCTTCTGCACCTTATATTTACCAAAATCCGGCTCAACAAATGTTCTGTACAAATACCGGTAGTTCTGGAAGGTATTATCCTTTAACCCACGCTTCATGCTACACCACAAATCGTATATATCATTTAAGGTGACATACGCTGTACCGACTCTGATGTCATCCAGCTTGTCCCTCATGAGCTCCGTTTCTCTTCTGCGAAGCTCCTCCAGCGTCTTTGCGACAACACCGTGTCGTTTCCCGCCACGGTCTGTCCAGCGATACACATAATATCCATCGGAGCGCTCTGACTCCCCGCTTTTAAGAACTCGCCTTTTACTGTCATAACGGTGATTATCTTTTTTCGTCATTTCCTCCTCGCTTTCTTGTAGTAATCGAGCTGGCAGTTTCCCGCCAGCCCGATTGTCACTTTCTCACACTCAGATAGAGTACAAAGATTCGATATACTGCTCCAACTTACGGCGCTTGAACATACGTTTGGTATGATTCCACAATACGAAGTCGCAGTCATCCCCGTTGCTTAGATCCCGCAGCTTCTGCAACCCCAACCCTGTGTACTCCGCGGCTTCTTCCAGCGTCAGCAACTCCTTCCTCCAGATCGGAACAGCTGTACGTTTTTTCAAAACCGCTCCCTTATTGAGTTCCGCAAAATCATCCGAAACATAATTACTCATCAAAACTCCTCCTTTCCAATATGATAATATACAATACATAACCTCATCTGTTTTCTCCCGCCTCTACATAATGATGCAAAAATTCCTTATTGATCTTAATAAAGTTCTGCTTCCTGGCATTGCCAACCAATACCCTTGCGTAATATGTCTTCTTGTTCTTTCCATTCGAAGAGGCGACAGCAATCCCTTCCTCGCACAAAGCACGTGCAAACTCGTTCATATCCAGCGGCAGATAGAGATCAGCAGCAGAAAAGAACTTTTTAACGATTCCGTAGAGCTTTTCCGGCAGAAAATATATGAAACCGTCCTCCTCAAAACCATCAATAGATGCCAACGTCTCCTCGTTCGGACGCCGCTGGAGCAGCATCATCTGTTTGTTGTCTATGTACTGCTCCACCACACGGGCGATCTGAACCATCACTGTATCCTCCGTCGACATCACCTCACTGATTGCCCCCATCTGCCGAATGTACTCCTTCATCTGCTCGATAAAACCACCGACAGACTCTCTATCCTGCTCACACCACTGGATCAAAAACTGCCTCAGGATATTGCAGGTCAGGCAGAGGATTGCCGTGCTATCCACCAGTCTTTTCTCGTAGATGTAGTTCCTCGCCCTATTCCTTTCATCCTGAAAAGCTCCGCGGATGTTCTCCACGACTGCATCCCAGTGCTCGCCCACAAAGCAGGCAAAATTCTGCACCAGTGTGGTAAACAGGAACGGATTGTCCTGAAAATAGGTGAGCAGTTCGATGTTGACACACTCGCGCTGGATGGTACAGAAAAAGCAGCGCAGGTTACTGCTCAGGCCTTTGCCCGTGAGTTCTCCCGTCAAGACAACCGTACCCTGCACACCCTCTCCCTGCACATCTTCCAGCAGCGTATTGGAACGGCTTTTGGTGCTGCCGTCACCAACCATCCGGATGATGCACTCCAACTTTTCCGCGAGGTCGTTTCTCTGCCGCGCAGTCTTCGCCGGGGCATAATCATCGATAAGTGTCACGGTGTCCCTTCCGCCAAGAACCACAGCACGCTCAAATGAAGTGACCGTGTCCGCCGTAATCTGACGGGGAGTCTCACGGTGCTGATCATCAGTGAGCTG
>JAJBTR010000031.1 GCA_020860745.1 Lachnospiraceae bacterium
ATATAATATATTAGCTGTTTTTTAATCGGTAAGCCTACAGCTTTTCGGATAAGCTTTTCATTATCATCCGGATTTTCACAACCCGAATATATTTTTCAGAATCAAGAATTATATTATCACTTCCAACCTTTACTTCTTGAATCATACCATTTCCTCCTCAGTCAACATTACGGTTCTTACCATAAAAGATTCTCCCTTGATCTAAGTTAGCCCGATACATGCAAGCCTTAGAATATAACTTATTCTTATGGACACATTTCCTTGCATCTGAACATTTTTCAAAAGAACTACAACATCCAAATTTAGATTCCTTTGAAACATATCCATTAATACAATAAATGGTATGCTTACGAATATAATCAACAATATACGGAGAAGTATCTTTCATTCGGATTCGAATCACTCCATTTTTACAATCAGATTTTGTTCTATTAATCATAATTGCATCGTGTGGTAAAAAAGCATGCAGATCGCCCTCTTGAGTGTCTTTAATTGTTATATCCAAATCATCTGGTCTACTCTGAACTGTACTATAAGCAATCGTCATCACCAGTTTAGTCATTTCAGGTTTCTCATTTGGCATTTGAGGATAACTCGGCTCCCATATACAAACAGAATGACTAATTAGCTTATTTTTCTCCATTTTTCCATAGTTATCTGCGAGATATAATGACCCCACTGGCAATTCATACTCTTTTACCAACTCATTAAGCATGTCACGTACAGCTTGTTTCCATTCCCCCTTCTCTAAAGAAATTCTATTCAAGATACCTTCCTCGTATATTTCTTCTGAAACTATACCCTCGCAAGGATGATTTGTAGGATTCGCCTCTTGGCAGACTATATCTTCAGGAATTTCTTTTTTCTGACTTTCTCCATTCTGACGAATTATCAACAAACAAGGGATAAAGTCTTTTTCCTCTATGATTTTAATGTCTAATCCTTTGTCACTCAACTCCATGGCCTTTTGTATCTTACTTCCATAATTGCCGGTTTTCCAATTGTCGCTTCCTTTCGAACCAACGACAACATAATTGGTCGCTTTTTTTACAGACTTATCTATAATCCCACCAACTTCCTCAATAAGCTTACATACATCAGAGCGATTCCCATAATCAAAATCACCTGTAACGCAGACATGTTGCTCATAAAGTGATGTAATTTCTTCGTGACAGCTACGGCAACTAACCGGATCAACAAACTCTGTAAATAAAATTTGTAATTCTTCTAATTCATCTGATGTAACTTTGCCATCTTCTAAGACATTATCCAATGCATTAAATACTCTGTCGAATGGATAGTTTCCTTGCAGATCCCTATGATTTTCCATCCACCCCTTTAAAAAGGTAAATTCTGTGAGTGATACGTTTCCATCTTCAATGATCGATTCCAACACATTCTGTAATTCCTGAAGGGCTAGTGTTTCAGCGGTGTAATGAATCGTGTAGCTTCCCTTCCTGGTTGTTCCTTTGCGAAAAGCATTGTCTCCATATTCTGTGCAAAGCCTATCATAACAGTCCTTAGTTAGATAACAGTCCTTAAGAGCTCTGTGCTCGCCGGTCGTATTAAGCGAATAATACTTACTAATGGTCCCTAATTTATGATCATTCAACATAGTTAAGCATCTTCTTGCCACATGCAAAATATCAATGTAATTATTTCTAAATGAGACCTCTCTATACTCTGTCAGATAATCATAAATAAGATTCATATCAAATGCTGCATTATTATATCCAATGATTACATCGCCACCGATAAAGGACATAAAATCATCTATCACTGCATCCATACTCGGTGCATCCTTTACCATATCATCCGTAATATGATTAACCTTGGATGCCTCTTCAGGAATATGACAAGCCGGATTTACCAATGTACTATATTCATCCACAACAACATTATTTCGAACTTTTATAGCAGATATTTCTATAATTTTAGCAGATCTAATATATATGCCGTGGTTTCTAAGTCTACTACGCAATAATCGCTAATATACTTATTGATACTGCAACCTTTCTCAATTCTATCCATCGATTGAATCCCCCTTTTAGGATGTCCATACTTTTTTTAAATTATTGCTATTTAGGTTTTGAATCTAAGCAAAAGTATAACACTCTCTCAATTGTGAATCAACGAATAGTTTACTTTCGATAAAGCCGACAAAGTCCAATAAAGTCATTACATTTTTATAGTCTATGGTTCCCCTTCAGCCCATACTCTTTCGCCCACTCGCTTTGTCTCTGCCGCCGCTCTGTTGAGTATGGCTTTGTCACATGAATACTAACCCTGCTTTTATCCATCACCTCAAAGTAGGCACCATTGTTCTGATCTTCCTCAACCAAACGGCATATTTCCGGGTAGTCGCTGCTAAATGCTTTCAGCCTTCGTATCAGATTCAAATCATGCGTACGAATCTGCATAGGTGCGTCACTCTGATCATAATAGATTTCTGTATATTTATCTTTCTTCGTATGTTTCTCCATGCTGTTTCCCTCAATAACCACATATTTTTCCGCAGATATCTTTTTTCTTGTTTTTTTACCAATTCGCCAATCGGCATTTTTCACGATTTTCGCTTTGAAACTGCCCCCCCAATGAACAACTTACCTGTCTGTAACCCCTGAAAATAGCTTTTTCTCTTATTTTACCGATTGGCGAACGGATTCTTCTTTTTTCCTATCTGACATCCCTAACGTGCTTTCGATTTCTTTTTTGATCCTCCATCTGCTCCTTCTGTTTAGCTTTCCGGAGCGCTTCTTCGATTGTATCTTTACCAAGGATAGCTTTCACCCGGTCAAAATTTTTCAGCTGCTCCTTCAGCCGAGTATTATCTTCTTCAGCCGAAGATAAGCGACGATACAACCGATCAATGCGTTCATTCAAATCCATAACCCGTGTCTTAATCTGTTCATATTATGCACTCACGTCGGTCTGCTTCAGATATCTGTATATCTTTGTCCCATCTGCTCTCCCAAAAAGTTTCAGTGAGCTTATGTACAGAGCCTTTGGCTTCTGCTCTGCCTCAACCAGTTCACAAATTTTCACAAGCTTCTCTTCATATTCGGTTCCACGAAATATGATTTCCAGCCTGTTCTTCAGGCGTTGGCGTTCCTGATATTTCACGTGCTCATTCTCAATGCTAACCTGTGCGGACTCCGCAACAATCCGCCTCTGTCGAAAGCTGTTTTCATTGGCAGAAACGATGCCTGCTCTCACAGAAGGGCTTCGCAATATCCGAGCGGAAGGAATATCCCTGTCTATCCAATAATCCTTCACCGCTCTATATCCTTTATCTCTGCTTACGATAATTATTTTCCCAGCAAAACCTTCTCCGAGCAGCTCACCGACGCAGGTAGCAATATAAAAGTCCAGCGCGTTTTTACCGGTGTTCTTCAACTTGCACGCATGAAATTCACAGCCCGACTGCAAAATATAATCCATCACTCTTCTGGAGACATGTTTACAGGCAGCGCTGAAAAAAATTGTAAGTATATCCGCATCATGCAGGTACTCCACGCCATCCAACCCCGCCTCCTTCACATTCTCATAATCGACCAAAAAATGCAGTCTGCTTCCGCTGCTCATACCTCCACCCCCACCTCTTATATCATCATGCCTTCAATTCTGTTTATTGGGTCTTCTCAGTATTTCTCTATAAAACACTTCCCTTTGTTCCTCTCATAATTCAAAAAAGGAATCTCCGCTTTTGCGAGGATGTGATTACTGATCGGCACATAGCGATATTTATCTATATCGGGAATAAATCGATTTACTCTGGCCCTGTTAGGGCAAACATACTCTTCATTGCTTATCCATAGCGTCTCCATCTTAATGGCGATACATTTTACAATTATCTTTTTCTCATAGTTCGACAAATCATAGATCTCATACGCGTATCACCCTCTTCCCTCACAAGCGATATCAACTTCTGGTGCAGTAAAAAATATGCTCCCTATCTTCTTCATGTTGATCTCCATTCCACCGATCATTTCAACACTCTACCATCTGAGACCATGTCTTCCCTTCAAAACGGTTCTTAATCTTCTCTACATTCTCTTTCAAAATTTCAATCAGAATACAGTTCCGTTTCATCATTAATGCAGCTTCCCCCACAACACCGCTCCCCACAAAAGAATCCAACACTACCTCCCCCTCGTATGTAACAAAATCCAATATCTGCTCACATAGAGAAATCGGCAATTCACTCTGATGAATCCTGTCCTTCCTCGCTACCGCCTGCACATCAAATTCTGTAGGAAGCATTCCTTTGCAACCGCTCATATAGCAATCGCTGCCTGTTTCAACTGATTTCTTTTCATCATACCGCATATTTCTGGCTTTTCCTTTTGAAAAAATCATAATGTCGCAAACACTAGCGCTCAGTGATACTTTGTATCTCTTCGCTGAGTGTTTCGATATAAGCGCACACTAAACTCATGCTGCGCCTCTGTCTTGCATTCGTCAAGTGTTTACATTATATCCTGCGTATTTTTCGATTTCCGTCCGGTATTGCTTACAAATGACCCTTTTTTCCAGGGCACTTTGGAATAATATAAGAATCCTGCTTTCTTCGCAAACTGTTTAATCTGGTATAAATACTCGTAATTATTTTCATTCTCCGCCGGTAAAACCTCAACCAGAAAACATCCTGTTTTTAAAACTCTGGCTTTCTCTTCAAAATCTTTTTTGGGTATATTTAAAACAATCATATTGCGCAAATTTTCTCGTCCCGCCCCGGTTCGATTTCAAATCAAGCCAGGGATGATCCGTCAGAATGCAATCAATACTTTCATCCCTGATCATAGACAGATCTCTTCCATCGCCTTCTATGATAACACAAGCTTCATCAGCGTCGATCGTCTTATAAACACCTTTCGCAATACGCTCAAATTTCACATTAAGATTATCGTAAATGCGAGCACGCACTGTTTCATGTGGTTTATCTATATGTTCCCGATAGGCTTCATTCAGCGTAAATGAAACCTTATCCTTAAAACAACTAAATAACTTTTCTGACAAAATCATCCTTATAACCCTCTCATATTCTCAGTTATATATTTTAT
>JAJBTR010000209.1 GCA_020860745.1 Lachnospiraceae bacterium
CATATTTCTTCTGTAAGATAAAAATCGTAAAAAAGCAATATACCTTTTTTGACACTTCCTGTTGAGTGCATGGCATTCAAAGGACGTACATTTTCATAACTCAAATCTCCCTATGTAAAAACAGCAGCGAAACCGCTGCTGTTTTTATGATCTTTTATTTATCCCTCATTAAACAACTCCGACAAGGTATCCGCATGTTCCTCAAAGATTTCCAGCAGGAACGTGTTCCAGTGCCGGGCATCCTGGGAATCGCTTCCGAACACATAATCTTCCTGGCCGTAATCAATCACATCAAAACCGGGCATCGCTTTGCTGGCTCCCGCTGTCCGGTAAGAAACCGCGTCCGCCAGGGAGAAAGATACGCTGGTAATATCCGAATAGTCCACCCAGCTGCTCAGATCAGTACCAGCAGCTTCCGTAGAAGTTCCGTTTGCGGTCTGTATCTCTGCTTCCGGTGTATCCACTTCCACACCGCCCGCATATGCAGCATACATCTGATCTACGTACAGCGCAAAGGAACTGCTCAGCACCTCAGAGGGTACGTGACCGCCATCCCACTGCCACTCAATCTCACAGTCCGTCCCGGCGTTCAGCCAGGCAATCTGCAGATTCAGGGAAGCAAACATGGACATATCACCCTCGGAAGCGCCCATGACAATGCGGGTCCAGGCAGCATCCTCCGTGTCATCATCACCGATATAGTTCAGAGGATTGTAGAGAGAGACAATATTGTTGCCATACGCATCCCCCGCCTCAATCTCCGCGATGTCAGCGGCATAGGCCTCCACCATCTCCTCGTAGCTGGAGTAATTGGCAGAATCCGTGGAGCTGCCGGCAGCCTGCGTCGTCCCCGCATCGGGTGTGCCCACATCCATGGTATCGCCGCTGCTATCTACGTTCTCATTGGCGGAAGAGGAATCTTCTGCATCATCCGATGTACTGTCATCCCCGGAAATACTGTCCGTGTCCAGGTCAGTGGGCGCATCGCCATCCGGCAGGCTGTCCGTATCGATATCATCCGGCATCCCGCCATCCGGAGCTCCACCGCCTCTCATACCGCCCGACTGACTGTCGTCACCCATATCCGGCAAGCTATCCGTGTCGATATCATCCGGCATCTCCCCCTCAGGAAGGCTATCCGTGCCTCCCGGCATTTCTCCGCTGGAAACTTCACCGTCCTCATCAGAAAAATCAGCCGCACCGTTCATCCCGCTGGGAAGATCTCCGCTCATCCCTCCGCTGCTGCTCGCTGTGTACCGCCCCTCCAGGAAAGCGGTTGCTTTCTCCTCACTGCTCATCGCAGCTACTTCCCCGTCAGACAATGCGTTTCCGTCCGCATCAAACCAGGTCCACCCATCCGCGTAATCCAGATTATCCAGATACCACTGAAGATTGGAGACAAACTCTGCCAGATACAGATCCAGATAAGTACCTCCGTATCCGTTGGTGTCAGCATATAAATCCTCATCATATTCGATGGTCAGTGCGATGCTGCTGCTCAATTCGCCATCTCCGTCCAGATCAAAGCCCACTTCAGACTCCTCCACGGTCAGATCCTGCTCATTGATATACTCCATATATTCTTCTGACAGATACTCAGCCAGCTGTGCCTGGAAGTCAGAGCCGAACTCATAGTCCGTATCCAGATAATACTCAAATGCCAGCGCCATATCCGCTTCATAAAGGGAAGTAATTGCGCTGTACGCGATGCAGCCCCAGGCTCCGTCGGACAGAGAAACCTCCTCGCCGTCGATGGTAACCGTTGTGGAATAACTGCCATCCTCATTCAGGTAACAGCCAACTGCTCCCACTTCCGCCTGATAAGGGTAGAAATCCGAATTATTTGAGGTGGCTGCGAACATCGTTGCATGCGCCCCGCCGCCGGAGCCTCCGGTAGATACAAAATAGTCCACACTTCCCGGGAGATTGCCCAGCAGAATATTATACTTCACAAACCGGGTGGCAGCTTTCTGATCGGAAAGACAGGACGGCGCGTCTCCGGTATAATATGTGTTCCCATCCTCATCCGTGGCGGTATCCTGTTTGCCCCGGTTGCCGCAGGCCACATTGATATATCCCTCGGAAGCATAGGTTGTTGCTGCCTGAGTGTTGGTGGACGATGAGTAACCTGCCGCACCGGTATTTAAAATCACCGGAGCGGAATCCGCCGTGTACACCTGACCGTTGGTGCTGGTAATCTGCGCATCATAGTCAATGACCAGAGCGCCGTTTACAGCGTCAGAATAACTGTCCGCCGTCACATCCGCCTCGCCGTCTCCATCTGTATCAATACCGGTGATATAGCCGCCGGGGACGCAGACAGAAACGCCCTCCTCATCCTCAATCTCCGGATAAGCCACAGCAGATACAATGGACATCACCCATGCATCCGAACCGGAATCATAACTCCAGGTATAATCTGTATTATTAGCCAGATTCAGCGCAGATTCGATAGACTCTTTATCAGATGCTGTCGCCTGGGTTCCCGCAGCGGCCGATTCATCCGAAGAGGCTGATGTCTCCGTATCCGAAGATGCACTGCCGCAGGCTGTCAGACTCGCCATCATAGCCAGTACACACGTACATGCTATGATTTTTTTCCTGTTTCTCATAAGGAAATCCTCCTTGCTCATTTTTTTGACTTTATCACACATACCTTGAAAAAAGATTGAAGCTTTCCATCTATTTTCAAGGTTTCTGTGGTATCATACCCTTAAAAAGGAGACAACATCCATGAAACTGCTTTTAATAGAAGACGAACCCCGGATGGCGGACGCGCTCAGAGAACTTCTGCGTCAGGATGGCTATGATGTGGACTGTTTCTTCCGCGGCGACGACGGTCTTACGGCGCTCTGCAGCAACCAGTACGACGGCGTCATCCTGGATGTCATGCTACCCGGCCTGTCCGGGGTGGAGGTCGCGGCACAGAGCAGAAAAGCCGGAATCCGCACACCGATTCTGATGCTCACCGCAAAAAGTGAACTGGACGACAAGGTGCTTGGCCTCGACGCCGGAGCCGATGACTACCTGACAAAACCATTTCATCCCCGGGAACTTCTGGCCCGGGTGCGCGCCCTCTGCCGCCGGGGTCTGCCGCTGGTGGAAGACAAACTCTGCGTCGGCGACCTGGCGTTGGATACCAGAGTCCTGACTCTGCACTGCATTACCACCGGTCAGAGCGTCCATCTGAGCGAAAAAGAATACCGCGTCCTGGAATATTTTATTTCAAATCAGAACCAGATTTTATCGAAAGAACAGCTGGCCATAAAAATATGGGGATACGAGAATGAAGCGGAATATAATAAGGTAGAAGTCTACATTTCTTTTACCCGGAAAAAATCAGCTTTGTCGGATCTCATGTGGAAATCAAGGCGGTCCGCGGCGCAGGATATGAATTGAGGTGGAAACATGAATAAAACCCACAACAAGAGTGCATTTCAACGTTCCCGGCGCCAGATCATTGCAGTAGTGATGGCAGTATTCCTCTTTCTATTTATTGCTACGCTGGCGATCATCTATACTCTGAGCTATCGGGAGCTGTATCAGGAAAACCAGGACATGCTGGAAGCCTATATTGACCAATATCGGGAAAACGGAAACCCCAGCAATATCAGTGATTCGGTATCTGTTCCGGAGAATGCCGCGGAGGGAAACCAGTCTGCACAGAATAATTTGTCAGAGCAGAGGGATTCACTTGAGCAGAGCGATCTGCCGGAGCAGGATGAATTGCCTGTGGAAAACAATTCGCCGGAACAAAATGAATTGCCCACGGAAGATAATCCGCCGGAACAGAATGAATTGCCTGCGGAAAATACTATGCCGGAGCAGAACGAATTGCCGGACGAAAATACTATGCCAAGTCACGACGCCACCCGATATCTCCTTTCATCTTTTTATTCCGTGGCTTTTGATGAAGATGGCAGCGTTTCCAGTGTCGATCCGGGCAGCGGCACTCTATATACAGAAGAGCAGCTCTCTGCGGCGGCCAAAGATCTGCTGGAAACGGGCCAGGAGCAGGGAACTTACGGAAACTTTATCTACTGCATTGACACAGAGGAATCCTACACCCTGGTTGTTCTGATGGACAATACACTGATTTCAGACAGCTTTACAACACTCTTTCGCAACACGCTGCTTCTCGGAGCGATCATGGTGGTGCTTCTCTTTGTATGCGCCATTGCCCTGGCTCGCTGGATCATCCGGCCGTTGGAGGAAAGCGACCGCCGTCAGCGGCAGTTTATTTCCGATGCCGGACATGAGCTGAAAACCCCGGTGTCTGTCGTCGAAGCAAACGTGGAACTGCTGGAGAGGGAAATCGGCTCCAACAAATGGCTGAATAACATCCGTTTTGAGAGCAGCCGGATGGCAGGCCTGGTCAGCGAACTGCTCTCGCTGCTGCGGACAGAGCGCGAGGCTCCACCGATGGAATCTCTGGATTTCAGCCGCCTCGTGCTGGGCGGTGTGCTCCCTTTTGAGAGTATCGCTTTTGACCATGGACGCGAACTCAATTATCAGATTGCAGACGACATCACCATCCGCGGCAATGCATCGCTCTTAAACCAGCTCGTATCTATTCTGGTAGATAACGCGCTTTCCCACAGCGCAGGAGAAGGTCAGATCACGGTTACACTCCGTCAGGAAAAAGGCGGAACCGTTTTCAGTGTTTCCAATCCGGGCTTTATCCCCGAACAGGACAGAACGGAAATCTTTTCCCGTTTTTACAGAGGCGATGCAACCCGCAATGATACAGGCCACTACGGGCTGGGTTTAACTATCGCAAAGAATATTGCGGCAGAACACCGGGGCGAAATCCAGGTGGTCTGCACAGACGGACTGGTATCATTTTCCGTCCGTTTTCCGGAGGAAAAGAAAAAGCGTCACAGCAATTCTTTTACTCTCTTTATGTGATTTGTAATGATTCCGCACAGCATTTTCGAGTTCGCTTCAGAAAAGTTAATATAATTTTAATATTCGAAGCTCTTCTCCGCTCTTGATTTTTTACCTTTTAGCGCTATAATAGTTTTATATTAAACTGTTATAGTTCTATTTAAAAATA
>JAJBTR010000315.1 GCA_020860745.1 Lachnospiraceae bacterium
ATGTCTTGTCATGGGGTTTGGTCTTGGATAAAAAGTTCGTGAAACAACCCTGTTTTATGGGAGTCTCCACTAGGCATGGTTTTAAATTAATGGTATACTGAAACCATAGTATGTGTCATCGGAGCCTGGCAGCAGCCTGTGGATGGACAGATTTACCGGGCGAATGAAATATTTTGTGAGATGGAGGAACATCATGGAAAAGGTTTATCAGAAAATGACTTACTCCGGAGCGTTCAGCGTGATCGGCGGCGTGTGCGCCATTATTATTGGATGTTTTGTGATTATATCCGGCGGTATGATGCTGAAGAACAGAAAGAAGATTTTGTTTTAAGATAAGTTGTTTTTCAAACACGGTCGGTTCGGGTTGGGCGTACCGGACGGCCGGATGCAGATTCAGACAGAGAAGGAAAAAGATATGCAGAGAACACAGGATGTGTTTTTTGCATATCTTTTTGCCTCATCAAAAAGTGCGTTTGTTTGAGGGAAAACGCTTTGTGAGAGTGTCGCAGGGCATGATGCGTTTCCAGGCTGGCTGATCTATGAACAGTAATGTTTTGGTTACTTTTCACCCGCCAGCCACCCACACCGCTGAGTAGCTGCGAGCCAGTTCTCGAAAAAGATGAAAAAAGAGGATTGACAAGCGAATATAAAAGTAGTAACATATGCTTGCTTTCGGACTGTTTGAAATCAAACTGTTTGAAATCAAACAAAAAAGGAGGTGCGGGATGGAACGAATGGTCGGACATGAGGTTCACATGCTATCCAATCTGATCAGCCGGGTGATCGATAATTCGCCGGTGCGGCTGCAGGTGGAGAATGTGACAGGAAATAATACCTGGATCATCGGCTTTATCGCGAAGCGGGGAGATCAGGATGTCTTTCAGAAGGATCTGGAGAAGCATTTCGGAATCACCCGTTCTACCGCTTCCAAGGTAGTGAGCCTGATGGTGAGAAAGGGATTGATTGAACGTCAGAGCGTGCCGGACGACGCCCGGCTGAAGAAGCTGGTGCTGACGGAGCAGGCCTGGGCGATTCTTGACCAGATGGATGCGGAATTCCATAAGGTTGAGGATACCCTGTGTGAGGGCTTCACCGAGGAAGAGATGGAACAGTTTTTTACCTGTATTCACAGAATGCAGGATAATATCATAAAAAAGGAAGGCAAATGGAATGATTAGGAAACTGATGCGCTCCCTGCGGGAGTACAAGAGGGCCACGATTCTGGCGCCGGTCTTCGTCATTGTGGAAGTTGTGATGGAAATCCTGATTCCCTATGTGATGGCGAGTCTGATCGACGACGGTATTGAGGCCGGGAATATGTCAGTGGTCATAAAGCTGGGCGTGCTTCTGCTGGTATGCGCGTTTATCTCTCTGGCTTTTGGTGCACTGGCAGGCCGGGAGGCGGCTGTCTCATCAGCGGGACTGGCAAAGAATCTGAGAAAGGATATGTATGCGAAGGTGCAGGAGTATTCGTTCTCAAATATCGACCGTTTTTCAACGGCAAGTATTGTGACGCGTCTGACGACAGATGTGACGAATATACAGAACGCATTTATGATGGTAATCCGGACGGCTGTCCGCTGTCCGATTATGCTGATTGCCGCGCTGGTTGTGGTGTTTTCCATCAACCGGAAGATGGGGCTGATTTTTGTAATCGTAATTCCGATTATGGCGGTGGTTCTGGGTTTTATCAGTGTCTATGTGCATCCGTATTTCAAGCGGGTGTTTAAGACTTACGACCGTTTAAATGAGGTGGTTCAGGAGAACCTGCACGGCATCCGTGTCGTGAAATCCTACATCCGTGAGGACCACGAGGAGAAAAAGTTTAAAAAGATTTCCGAGGCAATCTATAATGATTTCAGCCATGCGGAAAAGACGCTGGCATGCAATATGCCGGCGATGATGACGGCAATCTATACCTGTATTATCCTGATTTCCTGGTTGGGTGCGAAAGCAATCGTTGCCAGCGGGAATACGGCGGGTGTTGTCGGCGGCATGACGACCGGCGAGCTGACCAGTATGTTTACTTATGCGATGCAGATTCTGATGAGCCTGATGATGATTTCCATGATTATGGTTATGGTTGTGATGTCTGTCGCATCCGGAAACCGTATCGTGGAGATCCTTGATGAGGAGAGCGATATCCAGAATAAGGAGAATCCTGTGATGGAGATCAAAGACGGGTCTATCACATTCGAGGATGTCTGTTTTCGTTACTCGAAAGAGGCGGACCGGGATGTGCTTTCCCACATCAATATCGAGATTAAACCCGGTGAGCGGGTCGGCGTGCTCGGCGCGACCGGTTCGGCGAAATCCAGTCTGGTGCAGCTGGTTCCCCGTTTATATGATGTGACGTCGGGACGCGTGACGGTCGGCGGCGTGGATGTCCGCGATTATGACCTGGAGGTGCTGCGCGACGGCGTGGGCATGGTGCTCCAGAAGAATGTCCTGTTCTCCGGAACCATTAAGGAAAATATGCGGTGGGGCAATGAGGACGCGACGGACGAAGAGATTATGGAGGCTTGTCGGCACGCACAGGCGGATGAGTTCATTCAGCGCATGCCGGATAAGTATGACACGTACATTGAGCAGGGCGGTACGAACGTGTCCGGCGGACAGAGACAGCGTCTGTGTATCGCCAGGGCTCTGTTAAAGAAGCCGAAGATTCTGATCCTGGATGACTCGACCAGCGCTGTGGATACGAAGACGGATAAGCTGATCCGTCAATCCTTTGCGGAGGACATTCCGGATACGACAAAGTTTATCATCACTCAGCGTGTCGCGTCGATTGATGACGCAGATAAGATCATTGTTCTGGACGATGGTAAAGTGGTTGCGGTCGGCAATCATGAGGAATTGCTGAAGACAAGCGATATTTATCGGGAGACCTTTGAATCTCAGCAGAAAGGTGGTGGTCTGGATGAATAAGAGAAAAGGAGCGAAAGATACCAGAGGAACGGCAGCGCGTCTGCTGAGTTACATTGGTCAATATAAAGTACGTTTCATCATCGTGATCTGCTGTATTGTCATGGCGGCGATCACAACGGCTCTGGCCAGCCTGTTTATCCAGTCTCTGATTGACGATTACATCATGCCGCTTGTTGCGTCAGACAATCCGGATTTTGCGGGATTGCTTCGCTATTTGCTCAGGATGGCGGCAATCTTCGCCTGCGGCGTTGTGGCGGCTTTGCTTTACAACCGTATTATGGTGACGATCGCGCAGGGCATTCTGAAAAAAATCAGGGACGAGATGTTCGAGCATATGCAGGGATTGCCGATCCGCTATTTTGACACACATACACACGGCGATCTGATGAGCCGCTACACGAACGATACCGACGCACTCCGCCAGATGATGACGCAGAGCATCCCCCAGGTGATGAATTCCTGTATCACGGTGGTTGTGGTATTTGTCTCCATGCTGACGGTCAGCCTGTGGCTGACGCTGGTGGTCATCGCGTTTGTATTTATTATCATGCTGGTGATCCGGAAAATTGCCGGCGGAAGCGCCCGGTATTTTATGAAACAGCAGATTGCACTTGGTAAGGAAAACGGCTTTATCGAAGAGATGATCAACGGCCAGAAGGTGATCAAGGTCTTTTGTCACGAAGAGCAGGCGAAAGAGGATTTTGACAAAGTAAACGATGAGCTCTGCGACAGTGCGACAAAAGCAAATACGTACGCTAACATCCTGATGCCGATCATGAACAATATCGGATTTATCCTTTACGTGGTGATCGCCATTGTGGGCGGTTTCCTGGGAATCGCGGGCGTGAGAAATATCAGCCTGACCGGGATCGGCATTCTGACTCTCGGTGCGATCGTTTCTTTCCTGCAGCTCTCCCGGAGCTTTGTGAACCCTATTTCGCAGATCTCGAACCAGATTAACTTCATCGTCATGGCTCTGGCCGGCGCGGAGCGTATCTTTGAATTGCTGGATGAGGAAGTGGAGCAGGACGGCGGCACAGTGACCATGGTTCGTGTCCGCTTTGATGAGGATGGCAATATGGTGGAGTGCCCGGAGCGCACGAAGCACTGGGCCTGGAAAGTGCCGCAGGCAGATGGCAGCTTTAAGCTGGTTGAGATGAAAGGACATGTGGAATTTGACCATGTGGACTTCGGCTACAACCCGGAGAAGACGGTGCTACATGACATCACGCTGTATGCGCAGCCCGGCGAGAAAGTTGCACTGGTCGGTGCCACCGGCGCGGGTAAGACGACAATTACGAACCTGATCAACCGGTTTTATGATATCCAGAGAGGTTCCATCACTTACGATGGCATTGATATCGCCGATATTGAGAAGCCGTCGCTGCGCCGTTCCCTCGGCGTGGTACTGCAGGATGTCAACCTCTTTACCGGCACGGTGATGGACAATATCCGTTACGGCAAACTGGATGCGACGGATGAGGACTGTATTGCAGCCGCGAAACTGGCGAATGCGGATGGCTTTATCCGGATGCTGCCGCATGGTTATGATACTGTTCTGGAAGGGGACGGCAGCGGCCTGTCCCAGGGCCAGCGGCAGCTGATTTCCATCGCCCGGGCGGCGGTTGCCGACCCGCCGGTTATGATTCTGGATGAGGCGACATCCTCCATTGATACCCGTACCGAGGCCATCGTGCAGAGAGGTATGGATGCGCTGATGGATGGACGTACCGTGTTCGTGATTGCACACAGGTTGTCCACGATCATGAACTCCGATGTGATCATGGTGCTGGATCAGGGACGTATCATCGAGCGCGGCAACCACGACAAGCTGATCGAGGAGAAAGGAACGTACTACCAGTTGTATACCGGTGCGTTTGAGTTGGAGTAAGCATTGTGAAAAACGAATGGGGCTGCAGATGTGAAAGATTTCTTTGCTGCCTGAGATAATTAAAATTAGTAACCCCTCTGTTCATTTTCCTTGAAATCGAAAAGTTATTGATTTTGAGGCAAATGAACAGAGGGGCTTATTATTTGTCGTGTGTGCGCTTATGATAGATCTTTTTGCCTTTTTCAGGTGATTTTTTTCATGTAACATGATTTTTTCTCATTTTTTCTATTTCCTGG
>JAJBTR010000335.1 GCA_020860745.1 Lachnospiraceae bacterium
CTTTTCAACCCTAGAAAAGGAAGATAAGCCAGAATATTGTGTAAATGAAACTTGAATAGCAATAAATTGCTTCCAGATAAATCATCAGATTTCAACCACACAGTTAGAAATATTTCATCTGATAATGTGAGGAGAATAAAATGAGTACAGATTATATCGTCAGGGCGACGGCGGCGAACAGCGCCATCCGCGCCTTTGCTGTCACTTCCAGAGGAATTGCGGAGGAAGCGCGGCAGCGGCACAATACAAGTCCGGTGGTTACGGCGGCTCTGGGCAGGCTGCTCAGCGGTGCAGTGATGATGGGCGTCATGATGAAAGGAGAGGAGGATCTGCTCACGATTCAGATCCGGAGCGGCGGTCCGCTGCGGGGGATGACCGTGACGGCGGATTCCCACGGACATGTCAAGGGGTATCTGATGGTTCCGGATGTGATTCTGCCGCCGAAGAACGGCAAGCTGGACGTGGGCGGCGCGGTGGGCGCCGGCCGGATGAGTGTCATCAAGGATATGGGTTTGAAGGAGCCTTATGTGGGGCAGATCGCTTTGCAGACCGGTGAGATTGCGGAGGATCTGACGTACTATTTTGCCACATCAGAGCAGATTCCGTCCTCTGTAGGGCTGGGTATTCTGATGAACCGGGATAACACGGTAAAGCAGGCCGGCGGTTTTATCATTCAGCTGATGCCGTTTACCGACGACGCGGTCATTGATGCGCTGGAGCAGAAAATCGGGCAGATTTCTTCTGTGACAGATCTGCTGGAGCAGGGACATACGCCGGAGACGCTTCTGGAATATATTCTGGGGGATTTAGGCCTGGAAATCACGGAGAAAATACCGGCATCTTTCTATTGCAACTGCTCGAAGGAGCGGGTGAAAAAGGCGCTGATCAGTCTGGGCAGAGATGACCTTCAGGAGCTGATAAAAGAAGGAGAATCCATCGAGGTAAAATGTGATATGTGTAATTCGGCATACACCTTTGCGGTGGAAGAACTGGAGGAGATTTTGCAAAAATGAAAAACGGGTTTATCAGGGTCGCTGCGCTTACCCCGAAGATTAAGGTGGCGGACCCCAAATATAATAAAGAAAGAATCTGTGAGCTGATCGATGCAGCCAGGGGGGAGGAAGCTCAGGTGATGGTATTTCCGGAGCTCTGTATCACCGGTTATACCTGCAGTGATTTGTTCTACCAGGAGCTTTTGCTGCGGGAGGCGAAGCAGGCTCTGATTGACATCGCATCTTTTTCAGAGAAGACGGACGCTATCATCTTTGTAGGACTGCCGTTAGAATACAACGGCAAGCTGTACAATGTCGCGGCGGCGATTTGCGGCGGTGCAATTCTGGGGCTGGTGCCGAAGACGCATATCCCTACTTACAATGAATTTTATGAGCTGCGCCACTTTACAAGGGGCATGGAGGAGCCCGTACCGGTCCGTCTGGACGACGATCATATCGTTCCCATGGGGACGCGGATGCTTTTTTCCTGCAGGCAGATGCCGAGGCTGCGCATCGGTGCGGAGATCTGTGAAGACCTGTGGGCGCCGAACCCGCCGAGTATCGGATTGGCGCTGGCAGGAGCGACATTGATCGTCAATCTTTCCGCCAGCGATGAGACGACCGGGAAAGACATCTATCGCAGAGACCTGGTTGGAGGGCAGTCGGCCCGTCTGATCTGCGGGTATGTGTACGCCAGCGCGGGAGATGGGGAGTCGACCCAGGATGTGGTATATTCCGGGCACAATCTGATCGCGGAGAACGGCGTGGTGCTGGCGGAGAGCCGGCGTTTTGTTAACGAAAGTATTTATTCGGAGATTGACGTGCAGCGGCTGACTGAGGAGAGACGGCGGATGTCCACGTTCGGAGCCTCCGATGCGATATATCTCACGGCAGAGTTTAACCTGAAAGAAAAAACGACGCTGCTGACCCGGTTTGTAGACCCGTCTCCTTTCGTGCCCGGGAAAAAGACGGACAGGGAAAAGCGGTGCGAGGAGATTTTCATGATTCAGGCCATGGGCTTGAAAAAACGTCTGGAGCATACGAACTGTCGGGCGGCTGTCGTCGGTATCTCCGGCGGGCTGGATTCTACGTTGGCGCTTCTGGTCACGGCGAAAGCGTTTGATCTGCTGGGGCTGGATCACAGCGGAATCATCGCGGTCACGATGCCGGGCTTCGGCACGACGGACCGTACCTATGAGAATGCAGTGAGCCTGATCCGCTCTCTGAATGCTGCATTTAAAGAAGTGCCGATTGCCGAGGCGGTGCGGATTCATTTCCGGGATATTGAACAGGATGAGAATGTTCACGATGTGACCTATGAAAACGGACAGGCCAGGGAACGCACGCAGATTCTGATGGATATCGCGAATAAGCTGGGCGGCATGGTCGTCGGAACCGGCGACATGTCGGAGCTGGCACTGGGCTGGGCGACCTACAACGGGGATCACATGTCCATGTACGGCGTCAACGCTTCCGTGCCGAAGACGCTGGTGCGGCACCTGGTGCGGTACTATGCGGATACCTGTGAAAACGCTGAGCTTACGCGGGTGCTTCTGGATGTGTTGGATACGCCGGTGAGCCCGGAGCTGCTGCCGCCGGAGGACGGGAAAATATCCCAGAAGACGGAGGACATTGTCGGACCTTATGAACTCCACGACTTTTTCCTGTATTATGTGCTCCGGTTTGGGTGCACGCCGAAAAAAATTTATCGTCTGGCAAAATATGCTTTTTCCGGAATCTATACGGATGAGACAATTGAAAAATGGTTGAGAACTTTTTACCGGAGATTTTTCAGCCAGCAGTTTAAGCGTTCCTGTCTGCCGGACGGACCGAAGGTTGGTACGGTGGCTGTATCCCCGCGGGGAGATCTGCGGATGCCGTCCGACGCCTGTGCACGAATCTGGATGGATGAGCTGGAGACACTGCATGAGGATGAGGCAGATAAGATGGACGGCAGTCCGGACGAACAGATTTCTGACGGAATGCCGGGGGAAGCATCCGGGCAGAACAATTTCGCAGCAGAGGAATTTGACCGGGAGTTTGATGAGCTGTTTAAGGGGATGTTTTAAGCGCGGCGCGGCGTTTATTTTATCCCGGACAGGCGGCGTATTTTGGGAACATATAACAGGTCAGGATGTTTGTGATTTGTTGGGGTCGGTAAAGGCAGATGGTTTGAACCAGTAAAAAGGAAATCTTGTATGCGGCTGACAACACTGTGTTATATTGAGCAGGATGGAGCGTATCTGATGCTCCACCGCACGAAAAAAGAACATGATCAGAGCCACGACAAATGGCTGGGCGTGGGCGGAAAGTTTGAGGACGGTGAGAGCCCGGAAGAGTGCATGCTGAGAGAAGTCTATGAGGAGACCGGGCTGACTCTGACGGAATACGATTTCCGCGGGATTGTCACCTTTGTCTCTGATGAGTGGGAGACGGAATATATGCATCTGTTTACAGCGGAATTAACGGATGAGGAGTCAGTGATAAGCGATGGCGCAGAGGATTCAGAGACAAAACAGAACGTGCCTCCTACGGGAAATGGGACGCATGGAAAAGGAGCACCCGCCGGCGCGACAAAGATGAAACTTCGTGACTGTGATGAGGGCGTCCTGGAGTGGGTGCCGAAAGAGAAAGTCTGTGATCTGAACCTCTGGGAGGGAGACCGGCTGTTTTTAAACCGTCTAAATGGTGATAAAGAGTTTTTTTCGCTGAAGCTGGTGTATGAAGGAGATCGACTGACAGACTGGATTTTTTATAGATGATCGAATTATTTGGATAAGGCAGGGTTCAAGTGACACTCTTTTGCTTTGCAACCGCTCGCGTGTGAAGTACCCGCAGGGCAGACCTGTCGCAGATCGACACTTTATTTTGAGAGAAACGGGAGGAAGTTTTGGATAAATACGATACACTGAATGAGCAGCAGCGGGCGGCAGTCTTTCAGACAGAGGGACCGGTGCTGATTCTGGCGGGGGCTGGTTCGGGGAAGACCCGCGTGCTGACGCACCGCGCCGCTTATTTGATTGAGGAAAAGGGAGTCAATCCCTACAATATTATGGCGATCACGTTTACGAATAAGGCGGCCGGTGAGATGCGCGAGCGGATTGATGATCTGGTGGGATTCGGTTCTGAGAGTATCTGGGTCAGCACGTTTCACTCGGCCTGTGTCCGCATTCTGCGCCGCTATATCGATCATCTTGGGTTTTCCAACAATTTTACCATCTATGATGCGGATGATCAGAAGACGGTGATGAAGGATGTCTGCAGACGGCTGCAGATCGATACTAAGTTATATAAGGAAAAAATGTTCTTAAACGTGATTTCCTCTGCGAAGGATGAGTTAGTCTCGCCGGAGGAATTTGCTCTGCAAGCGGGTTCGGATATCAAATTAAAGAGGCAGGCGCAGGTTTACCGGGAGTACCAGCAGGTGTTAAAGAGTAACAACGCCCTGGATTTTGATGACCTGATCATGAAGTGCGTGGAACTGCTCAAGAGCAGCAGCGAGGTGCTGGCGTACTATCAGGAGCGTTTCCGTTACATCATGGTGGACGAGTACCAGGACACAAACACGGCTCAGTTTCATCTAATCCGTCTGCTGGCGGGGAAGTATCAGAATCTCTGCGTGGTGGGCGACGACGACCAGTCGATCTATAAGTTCCGCGGCGCGAACATCAACAACATCCTGCACTTTGAAAAATATTTTCCGGATGCGGCGGTGATTAAGCTGGAGGAAAATTATCGTTCCACCCAGAATATTCTGGACGCGGCCAACGCGGTGATCAAAAACAATCGGGGGCGGAAGGAGAAAGCCCTGTGGACGCGGCAGGAAGGCGGAGCGAAAATCATGTTCCGACAGCTGGACACCGCTTATGAGGAGGCGCAGGTGATCGCCTACAGCATCCAGTCGATGGTGCGGCGGGGCGGTTATTCCTACGGCGACTGTGCGATTTTATACCGGGCCAACGCCCACTCCCGTCGGCTGGAGGAGCGGCTGCGCAATGAGATTATTCCGGAGAAGGTTTTCGGCGGGGGGTATTTGGATGCGCTGGAGGA
>JAJBTR010000389.1 GCA_020860745.1 Lachnospiraceae bacterium
ACTCAGGTTCGCCTCATAGGCGCGGAAGCGCTTCAGATCCTTCTTTCCCCCATTCGTGCTCTGAAACTCAAAATGCTTCCAACTCCCATCTTCCATGACCAGGTTAAAATCTTCATAGGATTTGTGGAGTTCCAGCTGTACGGTCTCCGTCTGTGTCGCACGAATTACCTTTCCCGGTATTCCCAGATAAGGGAGCAATTCGTCCGCGAAGAACTGCATCATGACTTTCAAAGCCGCATCTTCATGTTGTGAATTTTTGTTTTCCTTCTCCAAATACTGTCCTTTCCGCAATCACAGAAAAAACATTTTTTATATTCCAACTATAGCAGAAAAATAGTGGTAAGGCAATGGCTATTGCTTTTTTGATATAGTGAGTTAGTTGCGTTGCTTTTTTGGTTATGTTGTGATAAATCGTCCGAATACGGATGGAAAACAAGAACCAAAAGATGAAATCTGCCGTCTGTGGAGCAGACAGCGATACTGCTGCAGCCTGGAATATTCTGTTCTTCTGCTTTCGCCATAGCCTGATGATAAGGTAACATAATCTCCTGTGGGGTGCAAGAGAAATCGTAAGCACTTTATAATTTTTGTGGTTTGATTATATATTGAGCAGGTGAAAGAAATTTGCTATACTGTTTGACAGAGGTTTGTGGTAGGGAAGGCGGAAGGAACAATGAATCTATCAGAATTTTTGAATGCAGTAGATGGTATTTGCAAATCAGCCGGGCGGGAAGACCTGGAAAACTTTATACATGAGTTTGCCAGGAGCCTTTCTACCGGGTCGCGCAACGGGTTTCTTGATTTGCTGCAACAGTGTACAGGAGACAAAGTATTGGATGCAAGGCCTGATCAACAACAGAATTTCACTGTCAGGTATGAACGGATCAAAGAGAACCTGACGAAAATCGAGGATGGAGAACTGGGGTTGGAAGGCAGTCTTAACGAGGAGTACGACGACTGGTATAACAGCGATGCGGATGAGTTTTTGTATGAGGATCCGTCTGGAATAGGGCAGATGATTTGTGAAGCATGTGAATTCTTATCGGAATGTGTGGAGCATGGGGAGTACGAGTTGGGGAATGATATAGCGGAGATTCTGCTGGGGCTTGAAATCCAGGTTGGCGGCGAATATCAGGATTATGCCGGTGATCCTCTGGAAATTAATGAGCTGCCGGGTCATAGGGTCGCGGATTTCAATTATGATGAAATGGTGATCTGTGCGCTGCGCCTTGCATACGGCTCCTTTCCGCTGGAGGATCGGGCGGATGTTTTATACCATATGATATCAAGCAGCAAAGCCGGAAAGGTTACCCTGGAAACAGTTATGCAGAAGGGGGAGGAATTACCGGAGTTTGACGCTTTTTTGCGGCTCTGGGTTTCGTACCTTGGAAATATTACGGGGCGCCGGGCGCAGGTGTTGCTTGAAGAGGCTTTGGGTCTTACGAATGATGCGGAATTTTTATTGGAGAATGCCAGAATTTATGTGGATCGGCATCCGGGACTGTATGAAAAATATCTGAAAAGCAGGAAGTTATCGGACTCCGACGGGCAGATCCGTGTGATAGGGATGGAAGCGCTGCAGGCGATTGATCCCAAATATCTGGCTCGAAGTAGAGTGGCGGTGATGATGCTCCCGGCGGTGGGGCGTTTGGAGGATTGGAACCTGTGGGACGTCTGTCTGCTGGAAGCATTTCGCTCCGATTCAACGGTCAGAAATTATATGAATCTGAAGAGGTACTGCCATGATTTTTCATCCTGCCGGCATGATCTCACGCGTATCTGCGCTGATATCTATCATCACATAGATCCGTACAGCTATTATCGCGCATCTGGAAACGGTGAATTAGAGGAGAACCATGCAGATGTTCTGACGGCATATATGCTTGCTTTTCTGGAGGGAGATTTTGTGTTTGTCTTGGAGCAGGGAATGGGAAAAAGAGAGGCATTGGGGTGGTCCGGAACATTTATGAAATGCGGACTGGCTGCATTCCTGCTTCTTCTTTTAGAGAGTGATACATTACCTGTGGGATGCCGGGCGATGTGTCAGATCGTCGATGGCAGTGTGGGTTTTTCCGCGTCGCGCAGTTTGACGGATGTGATGCAAACGGTTGGTAATGTCGATAAGGATGATTTCTGGACCAATTTCCTTTTCTGGAAGAAGTCGCTCACTCTGGCACCGGAGCAAAGAGAGACTTTTCTGAGGAGGATGGAACAGTTGATTGCTGTACGTGTACAGGGAATTATGGATGCCAATCGTCGAAATTACTATGATGAATGCGCTGCGTATGTGGCGGCAATGGGAGAGGTCAGAGAGTCCGGAGGAGAAAGAAACGGAAAGCAGAGGTTTATGCAAAAGTGCTGTGCACAGTATTCCAGGCGAAGTGCATTTCGCAGGGAATTGAAAAATTACGGGATGAATGCGTAAATGGTCTGGCTGGCTGGAAGAAACGGGAAGAGGCAATTAAAAAAGTACACTGAATTTGATATGTGGCAGGATGATTTATAAAGAGAAACGTATATTTTGTGAGGAGTTATGTTGAAAGTCACACCTTGTACGGATTAAAAAACATAAATTTGGTTCAATGCGGCTTGTAACGAATACTGCATATGAGGAGGATTACAATGATTGATATATTGGATTCGCACACACATACCCTGGTCAGCGGCCATGCTTACAATACAATCAATGAGATGGTCGTGGCGGCGCAGCAGAAAGGCCTGGCACTCCTGGCGCTGACGGAGCACGCGCCGGATATGCCGGGAACCTGCTATGACGGATATTTTTATAATCTGAAGATATTGCCCAGAAAAAGAGGACAGTTGTGGACATTGTTCGGCGTGGAACTTAATATTCTGAACCGGAACGGAGATGTGGACCTGGAAGAAGAAGCGTACAAAGATCTGGATGTGACAATTGCCAGCATTCATCCGCCATGCTATCACGAGACGGACGCAGAGGCGCATACGGAAGCTTATCTGAACGTGATGAAAAAACCATATATCAATATCATCGGACACCCGGATGACGGACGTTTCCCGGTGGATTATAAGCGGCTGGCCGAGAGTGCAAAAGCCTATCACAAGCTGCTGGAGGTCAACAGCAGTTCTCTGGCGCCTACCACATTCCGCTTAAATGCCAGGGAGAATTATAAGGAAATGCTGTACTGGTGCCGCAAGTATGAGACACCGGTTATTGTCAATTCCGACGCGCACGCGGACTTCCTGGTGGGAGAGCACAGGCTGGCTTTTGAACTTCTGGAGGAGGAGCATTTTCCGCGGGAGCTTGTTGTAAATGAGAACCTGGAGACGTATTTTTCCTACGTGAATTTTGAGCCGGGAAATGTGAAGTGATCTTCATGAATTTTTAAAATCAGGGGAGGAGCCGGGCACATGCGTTTGATTCACTGTGCGGACCTGCACCTGGATTCCGGGATGCGGTCGAATTTAAGCAAAGAAAAAGCGAGAGAACGGAAAAAGGAGCTGTTGCTGACTTTTCAGCGGATGGTGGACTACGCCGCAGAGCATGAGGTATCGGCGATCCTGATCGCGGGAGATCTGTTTGATACACGGCAGATTTCCGCCACAGCCCGTCATGCGGTCTGGGATGCGGTGTGCAGCCACAGTGAGATTACTTTTTTCTATTTAAAAGGAAATCACGATACGGAACATTTTCTGGCGGAACGCGAGGCTTTGCCGGAAAATTTTAAAGTGTTCGGCACGGAGTGGACTTCTTATCCGCTGGAGGAGCGGATTGTTGTCTCCGGGCTGGAACTTTCGGAGGAGAACGCGGGGAGCGCGTTTCATTCTCTGGTGCTGCGGCCGGAGGATTTTAACATTGTTATGCTCCACGGACAGGAGACGAAGACCGGGGCGCGGGATAAGGCGCAGATCATCCGTCTTCGGGAATTGAAGCATAAGGGGATTGACTATCTGGCGCTGGGGCATGTGCACGCTTATAAGGAGGGAAAGGTGGATGCCCGCGGCGTCTGGTGTTATCCGGGATGCCTGGAGGGGCGCGGTTTCGATGAGTGCGGTGAGCACGGATTTGTCCTGCTGGATGTGGATGAAGAGCATGGAACCTGTAAGCGGGAGTTTGTGCCCTTTGCCGGAAGGCGGCTCTGGGAAGTACCGGTGGATGTCAGCGGGTGCGGGCAGACGACGGAAATGCTGGAGTGTGTAAGAGAAGCGTTATGCAGGCAGTCGGAGAAAAGATTGCAAGAGGGACAGGTAATTGGGGGAGAGATATTTGAGCATTCCATATTAGAGAGACAGGGAAGTTCGGATATATCAATTCCGGCACATTCAGAGAGTGTACCTGGAAAAACGGGAGAAGCAGTTATTACAGAAAATGACAGTGAAAACCCGCTCCGACAACATGCCATCACCGGAAATGATCTCGTAAAAATCGTCCTGACCGGGGAACTGGATGTGGAAGCAGCGCAGATTGATCTGGAGTATCTCCGGAAAGCTCTGGAGCCCGATTATTATTTTGTGAAGATTTCTGATGAGACGAAGCTGCGGGTGGATGCTGATCGGTTTTTGCTCGACGAGTCTTTGAAAGGAGAGTTTGTCCGCACAGTGATGGCAGCAGAGGAACTTTCAGAGGAAGAGCGGGCTGCGGTGGTCCGCTGCGGATTGCGGGCGATTGCCGGGGAGGAGGTGTTGGGATGCGACTGATCCGGTGCCATATTGAGAATTTCGGTAAATTACATGATGTGACATTGGAGTTTGAGCAGGGCTGCCATGTCATCCGAGAGCAGAACGGCTGGGGAAAGAGCACGCTGGCGGCTTTTATCCGGGTGATGTTTTTTGGTTTTGAGGGAGAAAACAAACGGAAAAATATTAAAAATGAGCGGAAACGCTTTCTGCCCTGGCAGGGCGGAGGATACGGCGGGTCACTGACTTTTGAGACAGGGGGATCTGTCTACACGGTGACGCGTAGTTTTGCGGATAAAAGAATAACTGACAGCTTTGCACTCCGCGATGCGCAGACGAATTTAATCAGCACGGATTTTTCGGAAAAGCTGGG
>JAJBTR010000069.1 GCA_020860745.1 Lachnospiraceae bacterium
AACCACAATATTGTCAAAAACCCCATATATCGAATCTTAATCTCATAATATTAAGAGAGCAACAGCATTTTCCGCCATTGCTCTCTTTTTATAGTATTACAGTTCTCATTTTAATCTGCGTAAGCGCAAACCACTTATATCGACATAAAACAGCAATCTCAGCTCAATGCCGCCGTGATGATCGCCATCGAGTAAACCTCCATCGCGTTGCATCCTCTGGACAAATCGTTGATCGGTGCGTTCAGACCGAGAAGAATCGGGCCGTACGCATCAAAGTTACCGAGACGCTGTGCAATCTTGTAGCCGATATTTCCCGCGTTGATATCCGGGAAGATAAAGGTGTTGGCATGTCCCGCAACCGGTGAATCCGGAGCTTTCGTCCGTGCGACAGCCGGGGAAACGGCTGCGTCAAACTGCAGCTCGCCGTCGATCGCCAGATCCGGAGCCTGAGCCTTTGCCTTCGCGCAGGCGTTGCGCATCTTGTCGACCGCCTCGCCCTTGCCGGAACCATGTGTAGAATAGCTTAAGAACGCTACCTTCGGGTCAATGTCGAAAATCCGTGCACAGTTCGCGGTCTCCAGCGCGATTTCAATCAGATCATCCTCGGAGGGATTGATGTTGATCGCACAGTCGCCCATGGCAAGCGCCTCATTGTTGCCGGTAGCGGCAGCACGAACCAGAATAAAACAGGAGGAAACGATCTTGTTGCCGGGCTTCGTCTTGATCAGCTGCAGCGCCGGGCGAACCGTATCAGCGGTAGAGTATGTAGCGCCGCCGAGCAGGCAGTCCGCGATGCCCATCTTCACCAGCATCGTACCAAAGTAGTTGCCCTGCTTCAAAGCTGCACGGCAGTCATCCGCGGTCATCTTGCCCTTGCGGAGCTCCACCATCATTGCCACCATCTCATCCATGCGGTCAAAGTGCTCCGGATCGATGATGTCAGCGCCGTTGATGTTATAACCGGCTTCCTCTGCAGCTGCCCGGACCTCATCCACGTTGCCGATGAGAATCGGCTTTAAGAATGTACCGGCAAGTAGGCGGGATCCAGCCTCCAGAATACGGGGATCCGTACCCTCGGTAAACACAATCGTCTTGGGATCGTTTTTCAGTTTTTGTATCAATGTCTTGAACATAAACAGGTTACCTCCATGTAAAAATTTTCTCTCCTGTTTATTGTACCGCTTTTTGGCTAAAATTCAAGGAAAAACAATGTTATTTAATTCACAATATTCCTGCTTTTGTTCAGAATATCAGACATCCTGTTTCGCAGATTATTCGATTGCATCCACATACAGCGCATCGGAAGCCACAGAGCTTTGAGATCCTCATATATTGCATCTGCTATTTTAAACCGCTTTCGCCATTCGCATCATACCGCCTGATCTCCAAATACCTTCTTATAATACTTGTCTGCCTGATACAATGCCGCCACCGTATTGTGTCCGAGCACACGATCTTTCGCCACCAGCGTGGTGACCAGCGCGTCGGAATACTTATAAAACATACTGTCGTGCCCCACGCAGAGCCCCACCAGGATATTCAGATCCGTATGCTGCGCATTTAAAATCTTCGCCTGCAGAATGGGATTGCACATGTTAAAACCAACCTTGTCGCAACGCTCCGGAATGCCGATACTGGCTTTTCTCTGAGTGCCGCCTTTGCAGGCAGAGCCATACACCTCAAAACCATGGCTGCGCAGCACTTTCGCCAGCGTCCGTGCCTCAGCCAGAAGTCCGACACAGTTGGCGATGCCGATTTTCTTCGCACCGATCTTTTTTGCAAATTCCACGGTCTCCTCCAGGCGGGTCATTTTGCAGTAGTTATCCGCTTCCACTTCAGCCGCCGCAATCGCGACTTTACGGATCTCTTCCTTGTCATATTGCGCCATGGCGTCCGCAAGGACATCCGGATCCATATGGGTGGACAGGCAGAAGTCCGGGAATTTGCCGTCCTCCCAGTTGCAGTTTCCCACATAACAGTCAATACAGCTTCTCTCTATGTCACTCATCGCTTCTCATCCTCCATTTCCCCATGATAAAACAAAACTGACACATTTCACTTAAACAACCGCTTCCACCAGAACCTTATCGCCAAGCACAATTTCCTTTATACCGGCTTCCTTTTTTTTGTTAAAATTAAAACTGAGCATGTATCCTTTCTTCATATGAAAGTAGTCCAGATAACCGGAAAGCTGGCTTTCTCCACGTTCATTGTACGCATTGCCACGCCATATTTTCAATTCCAGAATATTTTGTTCACCCTGATAATAAATAACCAGATCCATCCGCTCGCTGTTTCGTGTCTGCGGTTCTATGCTATAATTCCCAACCCCATTAATAATCGGCTTCAGGAAAAGCAGAAAATACTTTCTTCCAGCATTCTCCAAAAATTGTTCGTCTTCCTCCCCATAAAGTTCATGAAAAGTATCAATAAACTTCTCCAGAATCCGCCGGATGTCAAGATGTCCCCCAACAATAAACTGATTCTTCTCCTGCACACCTGCAGTATACAACCTGCTTTCTGCAAATTCTTCGGAAATAAACGAATTATAAAGAACAGTCTCAAAAATCCGGTTTGATATCACAGCAGTTTCGTTATCATTCCGAATAAAACCAAACATAGCGGCATCTTTTACATAATCAGATGTAGCCACATATGGAATCAGTTTGCCATTAAAAAGCATTTCCTGTAATAAAGCCTTAAGTCTCGAATTCACTTTTAGCTTTCCCAGCAAAGATTCATATAAAAAATTGTCTTCCCTGGTAATTACTTTTAATGCTTCCTGAAAACCTCTTTCTGTCCATGCATCCGATTTTCGGGGAAATTCTTTACTTCCTGCAATATTCTCATCCAAAATTTTACATAAATCAGAAACCAGATATGGATATCCATGCGTATAATCAAAAATTCGCTTTGCCATGCCATCTATATCCATATCGGTATGGTTATCGGATTCATAGCTTTTAAGCATCCCGGCGATATCTTTCTCAGAAAAACTCATATCAATATTAAAGCCTGCCGCAATATTCCACGGACTGTTTTCTCTGTGATCTTCATTCGGGCGGATTTTTTTCTTCATACTCCTGACATCATATACCCCTGCCAAAATAACAGATTGAAACGCAGCCACCTTTCTTCTTTTCAGATAATATGCCCGCAACTGAGCCAGGAAGTCCAAAAACACCTGATTATTACTTGCAGAGTCAACCTCATCTATAATCAGAACGATTCGTTTTCCCATTGTCTGACATAGCTTTACTATCGTTTTAAACAAAACAGACAACGTCACATTTGATACAGCACTTCCGGAGTAGGATTCCAGTTCCTCCCTTACCGGTGCCGGAGCCATATCCATATTACATAAAATCTCCCGGGAAAATGCCGAGACAAATCTCTGTTCCGATTCAAAATCAGCATTGCTTAACATCTGGAAATCCATGTTGATTACTGCATATTCAGGTTTCAGATATTCCTCCAAAGCCATCAAAGTAGTTGTCTTACCATATTGCCTGCCTCGGTTAATAGTAAAGTACTTCCCCTGGTCTACCATGGCTTTAATGTCCGACAAACGACTCGACAGATCCACCATGTAATTATATTCCGGATCACAGTATCCCTCTGTATTGAACGTTTTTTTCATATGATCTGTCGCTCCTTCCCTCCGACTCCGTCAGGCGCTTACAAACGATTTTTTGCGCAAAATGGCAAGATTTCTATTCCGGTTTATCCGGGTCAGGAACTGTCCAAAAATAATATACACGGATTGTGCCTCGCGTATCAGCCTGTACAAGATGTGCATATTATTTCGGGATAACTCCTTAGCCCGCTCACTTCCTTATTACATCCGCCACGTCTGCTTTGCCGGATATAATCCACGGCGCAGGCTCCTGCTCAAAAGAATTCTTCGCGGTCAGTCTGGAAACAGAAACCTGAATCGTCTCAGCATCCCTGATGCCATACTTTTCAAAAAGCTTCGGCATACCGGCCGCCACCGCAAAATCCAGTGTATACACTACTACACTGATCTGCGGATTAATCTTTGTCAGACAGGCAATCTCCTGCTCCGTGCTGGCGGAAGCCACCAGAAATACCAGAGACGGCGTCGCATAACCCTGCAGCGTCTCCTCGTCCACATGATCGACAACATGGATATTGTGAAGTCCAAAGTGATCGATATTGTCCTCCATCGTCGCGCGGTCGTCCTTGTTATATTCCACCGCGATGACAGATCCCTCATTGGCAATGATACCAGCCTCGATCGCAATGCTCTCTCCGCTGATGACACAGATATCATCCTGCCGTCCGATCTGCATCTTATTAAAGATAACCGAACGGATCTCACTGCCTACATAGTGGATCGAACCGCGTCGGAAATTCTGGTTGTCCATGCCGATCTTGTATGTATTGCAGGCGTTGGCGTTGATGATCAACATGCCCGCGGATGCGTTAATGCCGCGGTTGATCATATTGCAGACCTTATCGCACTTCACCTCGCCCACAGGCTCGGATCCCTCATTATACCAGACATCGCAGTCGCCCAGACCTGCATTCCACATACGGTAGAAAATGTCCGGATTGCCCGCCTCCGTGAACACCAGCACCGCCTTGTGCGCCTCCACGGTGGGAATCACATTCTTGTTCTTGCGGGTGATGTCCAGCATCTTCACCTTCTCCAGATCGATGGGTGTGTTCTTCGCAAAATACTGAAGCCAAGATAAAATAATCTCGTTTGTAAAAAGCTGCTGTTCCATATTGATACCTCCATAAATATTGCGTTTGCATTTATACTGCCTGCACTGTTTACAGAAATCTGTTTATCAAAAATCAGATCCCCGTTTTTCACAGGCACTTCTCCTGTTACAGCGTTCGACAAGTAATTCGGTTCCGTCACTTGCGAACCGTTGTACTATCTGTCATCATACCACAGAAACAAAATGTTCTCAATCTGACAGAGAAAATTCTCAGGGTTGTTTCACGAACTTTTTATCCAAGACCAAACCCCATGACAAGACAT
>JAJBTR010000332.1 GCA_020860745.1 Lachnospiraceae bacterium
GATATCCCTGTCCGCTATTTCAGAATATGGATGTTCCCCTCCAAAATAAATGCGGTTAAGATCTGTCAGTGATAGAAATTTCCCTTCAAAATCAAAAACTGTGATAAATGCATTATGAATTCCGAAATAGGTTTTCAAATTATTCAGCAAAACTGTGTTAAATATTTCAGTTGCGGAAACCATGGTTTCCATCATCCGAAACGCAAAAGCGCTCTGATCATTTTCGTCAAACTGCATTTTTCCGCCCCCTATCCTGTTCTTCATTATAGCATGTTTCATAGTACTTATAAATAGCTTTCAGAAATCCTTCCATTTTTCCTTATAACCTGCTATAAGCGCCACTTGCAAAGGCAAATGACGCTTTTAACAGGTACTTTTATTTTAATCAGAAGTCTGTTTCCGGAATTTCAGTTGTTTTTTTTACCGACCATCTCCATCTTCCATCCTCTGCGATAAAGTTCATGCCCTCATTACAGAGAAGTCCGAGACTTACTCCAAGACACAAGGTGATCATAACGCCAACAATATGCTCGCCGCCCTGAGAAAAGCAAGCCGAAATTCCTCCAAACATTGCTGGTACTTTGTTGATCTTTGTATTGTCTTTGAATATCATCATCAAACAGCAGGTAACGGTAAAAATTCCACAGGAAAGTGCATTGGAACCGGCAGCACCTGTTATAGACAGGGCAGATGCACCAGCCAGCATGATTAATCCCCATACCACACCTATACAGCTGCTGATCATCTGAGAAAAATAATCTTTTCTTGCTGCACCTCCGTTAAAGAAAATCGGAAGTGCTATAAATGTGATCCAGATAAACCCGTACTGCCCAAGCGGACTAAGCATATATAACAATACATAAATTCCGGTCCAGACGCCAATCCAAATGGACCAGTTAATTTTTCCTCTTACTGTCATGCTATTTTCTCTCCTCTTCTTGAAAATTTGATCATTCTGCCGGCGGAGATAACTTTTCCGCCGGCAAATCTATATATTTTTCGGAAAATATACCAACAATTAAACCTGATGCACAGTTCTCCTCATAATCTGATTCTGCAGATTTCTGTCCAACTCAACAAAGTATGCGCTATATCCGGTCACACGGACAATCAGTGTCGGATAATTTTCCGGGTTTTCCTGTGCGTCCTCCAGAACCTCTTTGTCCATAATGTTGAACTGAAGCTGGCCTACGCCCTCGTCGAACGCTGCGCGGATCATATCAATGGTACGTGCCCTGCCGTCCGGAGTCTCCAGAATCTCTCTGGTGATGTACATATTTGTAATGGTTCCGTGAAACTTCTCATGGGACTGACGTCCTACAGATTTCAGAGATGCCGTCGGACCATTCACATCTGCTCCCGGATAAGGGGAACAGGAATCACCAAGGGCTTCCATTGCTTTGCGTCCGCTGGGAAGAGCCCCCACAACACTTCCATGAGGTACACATCCGGACTGTGGTACTAAAGCAAGACCTCTCTGATGACGGATTGCTGCCGTCTCCTGATCCGGATCATATTTTGCCAGTACACCAGGATATTTGAGAACCTCATCTGCGATCCATTCCATGGCATGTTTTCCCACCAGATCGACACTGAGATCATCATTTCCATATTTCGGAGCATTTTTACATAACTGATAAATATCATCATATCCTTCAAAATTGGCTTCCAGGGCATCTCTTAGTTCGGCCATGGTGATAACTTTGTCATCAAAAACAAGTTTCTTTACTGCAGCCAGTGAATCGATCATATCCGGAACACCAACTCCTACATATCCGGGGTAAGAAGTGGAATATCCGCCGCCGCTGAAATACGGAAGGCCTCTCTCAAGACCGGAATTCGCAAGTGCTGACTGGACCAGAAGAGGATATTCCTGATATGCATTCATCAAATGCTGATCAGCAATATAAATCAGATCAATCTGTTCTTTAATATGAGCTAATACAGCACTTTCAAATTCTTCGTAATTTTTAAACTTCGTACAGTCACCGGTATCCTTGCTCAGCTGTTCACCACAGCGCCCCATTGCAACACCTTTACGCTTTTTGCCGCCGGTAAATGCCATGTCTACCGCCATTGCCAGATTAATATACTGACCAGGACCCCAGGTATAATGTCCGGTCTTCCCGATTTCCTCACATCCGGTAGCGATCCATTCATTTGCGTCCTCATCATTCCACCCGTAGCGTTTCATTGCTACAATGGCTGTGTCATCATTGAATACAGACGGATATCCCATACCTGCCTCGATCAGATCCAGAATCTTGTTCAGCCACTTATCAGAAGAATTCTTATTTACACGGCAACACATAGAAGGCTGTAAGCAGTGAGCATCAATAAATGCATCAACCAACAGGTCAGACATGTCATTTACCATGTCATTACCGTACCTGTCAACACCTCCGGTAATCACATTCTGCATAACTGCCGTACCCTGAAAGAACTTAGATGTGGCTGCATCTGTAAAAAACAAGGTATTATTTGTCTTGATATAAAAACACTCGATCAGTTCCATGGCCTGTTCTCTTGTGAGAGTGCCTGCTGCTACTTCACGTTCATAATAAGGCTGGAGAATCTGATCCATACGACCGAAGCCCAGCAGAAGACCTGTACCATCATTCTGAAGTACATTAAAGCAAAACCAGTAACTCTGTAAAACCTCATGAAATGTACGTGCCGGATTCATGGGAACATTATCACAGATGTCTGCCAGATGAAGCAACTCCTCTTTTCTCTCCGGTTTCTGCTCAGACAGTTTCCTCAGATAAGACGCCCATCTGTGCGCAGAATCGTCAATAGGTTGGAGGATTTCAACGTCCGCCCGCCAGAACATGAATTTTTCCAGCTGTGTGGGATCATTCGCATCATATTCTTCAATTTTCTTTAAAGCGATTTCCTTATAGAAGTTGGTTCCTTTTTCAAAAATTTCCGGCCATTTCTGGGTCATATGGGAACCGTAGCAGTTTACCGGAAAACCTGGAGCAGAAAATCCTGTACCGACGATTTTGTCATAAATTTCCTTTGGAAGCTCTCCTCTCCATTTTGCCCACGCTGTTTTATCTTTCCAGAAAGGATAAATCTCATTTTCAAACTCCGCAATCTCATCATCAGTAGCGTAGAACTTGTTGTCTTCTCTTGTCTCAAGGGCTTTTAGTCCGCCCTCTTCCGCAACCCATGTTGTATCAATTTCCGGCTGAAAAGCATGTGCAAAAGGCTTTTCAGTTGCTAAACCGACAATTAATTCACCATCAGTGTAGGTAAGCTTCATGGTTGTCATAGTCTCTTTGATCGCCAAGGCTCTTTTCATAAATTTATCAAGCTCTGCATGATCTCTGTAAATTTTTGTGTAGCAGCGGGCTCTGTGCAGATCCACACCTGCTTTTTTAGAACGGAGATCCGCATTTAAGAAGCGGACTCTTTCTGTACACCCGTTCTCAGCCGTTTTGCCGTAATAAGTGGGATCATTTTTGATTTTTACCTGAATGTCCTGACTCAGATGACGCATGTTACTCATTTTGTTTCCTCCTGTATCTTTTTAATTTTTTTAGAATACCTCTTAAAGTCCTCCAATGTTGCACTTCACGCCACATTCTTCGATCCAGCGATACTGGTCTGCCAGATCACTTTTTTTCCAGTATGGACACTCCGTGAAGTTCATAAAGATAATTGCCTGGTACTCTGTTGTATTTTTCCTCCCCCAGATTGTGATAAGGAAGAATCTCGATCCGGTCAACTACCTTCAGTGATTTTACAAATTCTGCTGTCTTTCGGATATTTTCTTCTGAATCATTCTTATTCGGGATGATCGGAATCCGTATGACAAGATGCTGACTGTTCCTGTCAAGCAATTCGGCCGCCATCCGGATATTTCGCAGAATCGGCTCATTCGTAATTCCTGTGAGTTCTTTATGTATTTCCGGATCCATATGTTTAATATCTGTAAAAATATGATCCGTTACTTCGTATACCTTTCTGGCATTTTCCATGGTAGCATAAGAGGAAGATTCCAACGCCGTATTGATGCCCTCCGCATGGGAAGCTTCCATCAGCTCTCTGACAAAATCCGCCTGAAGCATGGGCTCTCCTCCTCCCACGGTCAAACCGCCTCCTGATTTCCGGTCAAAATAGGTTTTGTCCTTTCTAACCTCATCCATCAACTCGGGAACAGTATAGTCTTTTCCGCAGACCTTTCTGGCATGGGAGATTCTGCAGACCTTTGCACATTTCATACAGTTGGTACATCTTTCCCTGTGCCACTCGATTCCACATTCACCCACTGTGATTGCCCCACTTTCACATACAGCCACGCATCTTCCGCATCCATAGCACAATCGAGGGGTAAACATGATATTTTTTTGTTTTTCCAGCCCTTCCGGATTGGAACACCATTTGCACTGGAGGGGACAGCCTTTCATAAATACCAGAGTCCGAATCCCCGGACCGTCATGAATGGAATATCTCTGTATGTCAAATACCGTTCCTGTCATGCCCAAACTGTTCCCCTCCCTTTTCTGCTGTTTTTTATCTCTCTTTCTGTCTATTATTATATCTATGGAAAACGCATATAAAATCCACCATGTTTCTTATTTTTTCTAGTAATTATTTACTATTTTTCCACAAAAAAAGAACGCTTTTTGTCATTCTTACTTTCAGCGCTCTTTTTTGTAGTGTTTTCTATTGCAATAATTCCATTCTACACAATTTCAGCAGTTCTTCTTCCTCTTGGACTCCCTTGTAGATCTTCTTCCCAATCTGAAAGGACGGCGTTGTATGAATCATATTCAGGTCTGCATAGCAACGGTCCCGCTTTCTCTTTTCGTTGGCTTCTGGATCGTCGAGCATTTCCAACAAAGGAATCCGGATTCCCATCTGATTCAGAAGCTCACGCAGCACTTCATCGGACCCGATATCTTTTAATTCCACCTGATACAACGGATAAATCCTGTCATCATATTCGGGCACAACGTCCGGAACATGACATGCCAGATAAGCCCGCAGCGTAATAG